>CAYUQA010000065.1:0-26171 GCA_964446135.1 uncultured Candidatus Saccharibacteria bacterium
ACAACTTTCTAGAACACATGGACGGAATCTAGCGTCATATAATGACAATGCTAAACACCAAAAATGGCTTTACGGGCAAATTCTAAAAGGTAATCTTTCTGTCAATGACTTGGAAAAGATGCGCCGTGACTATTATGAACGCAAAATATATGTTGACGCACCAGTGCGTCGATTTGATGAATTTCAAGAAAATCTTTCCAAAAAATTCGGTTCCGCGGTATCGATCCGTAACGGCGCAAAGGGCTCCAGCGTTACATTTAAAGCTGAAAATACCGAAGAGTTAGAAAAGATTTTATATCTACTCTTGGGCTGATTTAATCTTATCTTTTTTTAGATATGTCTTACGAGGTTTCGGTGGATTTTTCTGCCATTCCTCATATAGTGCCAGCAACTCTTCTTGGTTTGCAGGTATTTTGTTTATCGCAAACGTACAATCAGGAAAACGAGAACAGGCATAGAATACTTTGCTACGACCGCGGCCTTTTTTCTCTAATATATCGCCATTATTGCAATTAGGACATTTGAAGCCTATCTTTTTGACTATTTTTTTGATTCCTTTACAGCTTGGATAATCAACGCAACCGAGAAAATAGCCAAAACGTCCACGTTTGACCTGCATTGTTTTATCACACAGAGGACAATGCTCATCTTTGGTCTGTTCTTCTAGCTCTTTTATCTTTGCCGCCTCTTCCGGTAATGGCATAGTGATTTTACTTTCCGGATCCGGGCATGCCAGGAATTTACCCATTCGCCCGAATTTAATGATCATCATTTTACTGCAATGCGGACATGGCGTCTCGGATATCTCGATAAGTTTTTCAACACTCTTTTCTTTTTCTTTGAGATTTTTTTCAAATGGCGTGTAGAAGGCGCGAATTACCGGAGTCCATTTTCTTTTGCCTTCGGCGATATCATCGAGTTGTTCTTCAACTTCAGAAGTGAAATTGATATCGACAATTTCTGGGAAATTTTCGACCAACATGTCATTGACCTTGAAGCCGATCTCTGTTGGATGATATTTTTTGTCTTCTTTTTCGACGTAACCGCGATCTTGAATCGTAGTCAATGTCGGCGCATAAGTAGATGGGCGACCGATACCATGTTGTTCGAGTGCTTTGATGAGCGTCGCGTCGGTGTAGCGGGCTGGTGGCTCGGTAAAATGCTGTAATGGTATGATGGATTTTTCCTGAAGCTTCTCATCTTTAGTAAGTTCTGGTAACTGATTCTCAAGCATATCATTGTCATCATCGTCACGGCCCTCGCTATAGGCACGAATAAAACCATCAAACCTCATAACCTGACCATTGGCACGGAATGTCCAATGTCGCTTTTCTTTTTTGCCGACGATATCGACACTAGTTTGTTCAAATATCGCCTGTTGCATCTGACTAGCAATAGTTCTTTTCCATATCAAACCATACAATTTTATTTGTCCGCTATCGAGATAGCTTTTGATACTATCAGGCGTTATAGAGAGGTCGGATGGACGAATTGCTTCGTGCGCTTCTTGCGCGCCCTTGGATTTATTTTTGTAATATCTTGGTTCCGGTAGCATATATTCTTTACCAAAATCTTTCATGATGACTTCTTGTGCTTGTTGTAGGGCGGATTGTGCTAGGTTCACGCTGTCTGTACGCATATATGTGATGAGACCGGTATGACCGGCTGAGCCGATGTTGATACCTTCGTATAGTTGTTGGGCGATGGTCATGGTTTGTTTGGCCGACATGCCAAACTTACGAGCGGCTTCTTGTTGTAATGTCGATGTAGTAAAAGGCGGTGCCGGACTACGATGACTTTCTTTTTGTTCGATATTGGCAATATGAAAAGATGCTTTCTGGAGTTCTTCTACTATTTTTTGCGCTGTTGTTGTATCGCCGATAGACATTTTTTCTAACTGTTTCTCGTCGATCTTGATTAAGTGCGCTCGAATAACTTTAGGTTCGCCTTCTTTTAGAAATTCAGCTTCGATTGTCCAGTATTCTTCTGTTTTAAAATCTTGAATTTCGCGTTCGCGTTCGACTATGATTCTTACGGCGACGCTTTGTACGCGACCGGCTGATAATCCAAAACGAATTTTGTGCCACAAAAAAGGTGATAGTTCATAGCCAACAATACGGTCCAAAACCCGTCTGGCTTGTTGGGCATCGACAAGATTTTGATCAATATCACGCGGATGTTCCAACGCTTTTTGGATTGCTGGCTTTGTGATCTCATGGAAAACTATGCGTTCTAGCTTTTTTTGACCCTTTATCGTATCAAGTCCCAGCGCCTGCACTAAATGCCAAGCGATCGCTTCACCTTCGCGATCTTCATCAGTTGCTAGTATGACCGTGTCTGATTTTTTGGCCGCTTCTTTGAGTTCAGCGACGACCTTTTTGGCTTTTGCCGGTATTAGGTAGTGGGGCAAAAAATCATTTTCTACATCAATGCCGAGTTTGCTTTTGGGTAGATCACGAACATGGCCAAACGAAGACTTCACGATATATTCGCTACCTAAAAATTTACTGATTGTCTTTGCTTTTGTTGGTGATTCTACGATAACAAGTTGCATAATTTTAATTGAGGTTAATAAATAATTAACATGAATCTTCTTCCCATCCGGTCCTCGGCTTCACGCATCTCTTCGGCCGGTTGCGATAGATAATACAAGAAAAAAAGTAACCCGGTGCGACCTTTTTTCTTGTATCTATCATCAACCGTCCTTCAGAGATACGCTTGCCTGCGGGGATGGTCATAAAATTCATGTTAATTATTTATTACATAAGTATTATCTCCTAAGTTTTTGATCTTATTTTTTAATTCCATCATCACAAGCGTAGCATTGAGCGTGGCCATATCGATATCATTGTCTATGGTTAATTGGTCGATGGTCTTTGGCGCATATCTCAGTGCTTTTAAAATTTTGGCCTCTTCGGGATTATCGGCTCGGATGCCGTTTTCTTTGTTTTCTTTGATGTGCAGATTATAGTGTTCAAGTATATCACGCGGTGTCGTAATCGGCGTGGCGCCGTTCTTGATAAGCCAGTTTGTGCCACGAGATGTTGCCGAATAAATCGAGCCGGGTAAAGCAAATACATCGCGATTTTGATCGAGTGCTATTTTGGCGGTGATGAGCGATCCGCTTTTAAGATCAGCTTCAACGATGACAACGCCACGTGAGATACCGCTGACTATACGATTGCGTTGCGGAAAACTATACGGCATAGCTTTAAAACCAATCGGACTCTCACTGATAACACAGCCGCCTGAAGCGACTATATCTCTGGCGATATGAGTATGTGACTGCGGATAGATACTGTCTGTATCAATGCCCGAACCGAGTACCGCGATAGTAGGTGCTTGCTCGGCAATGGCAGTTTTGTGCGCTACCGTATCAATACCAAGCGCCATACCGCTGACTATATAAAAGCCAGCCCGAGAGAGCTCTCGAGTGATATCCTCGGTTGCGCGTTTGCCGTATGGTGATATGCGCCGAGCGCCAACTACAGCCATGCAATCATTTTGCTGTGCGTTTAAAGCACCCTTTACATATAGTAGATATGGCGGGTCGTGGATTTGTTTTAAGAGCCGGGGGTAATTATTATCATGGATCGTAATTATGTCAACTTTTTCTTGCCAGAGTTTTTCATATTCCGCTTCTGGTTTTAGCGCCCGCTGAAGTTCCAGCTCGGATGATCGTAGATGGCGACTAAGGTTGCTATGCCATGCACGCTCGAAGTCATTTTCATGAGCATCGGCGATTGTGGACAGAATCTCCGGCCGTCCTTCGGTGATCACCGCCAAAGCATTTAAAAACATCAGGTTTCTTTGATTTCGTTCGGTATTTGACATTATGTTGATTTGTGGTTATTATGTATACATTATTAGTGGATCCTTATCAAAAATTCTCTATCGAAAATAAATATCTAGACTGATATCTTACAGGGTGATTACCCTATAATCTCCAATAGGCCACCCTTTATAGTCCCGTAGCCCATCCTAAAAAGATGGGCTCTTATTATCTAGATCACATTTTCTTTGAGATGAGTGATGGCGCCACTGATGATAGGTGCTATCTGGGCTTCTTCATCAGTATGGAAAGGTGATAGCACAAAACGCTCTATTTGCGCCCGACGCTGGTCTAGCGATGTAATTTTGCGAGCATTAGACAGCTCGGTATCAGCGATACCCAGTCGTGCACGCCAAAATGCTTTGGTGTGGATATGTTCAATAATCGATTCAACGCCGTGATGACCGGCCGGATCTTTATCAAAAGATATTTTAAATGTTCCAAACATAATATCAAGGTCATCATGCGCGACGACTAGACTGCCTAGTTGGATATCATAAAATTTATATAGTGTCTGAACTGATTTGCCGGATATGTTCATTGATGTTGCTGGCTTTGCAAGGATAATATCTGTTTGATCTAAAGTGATTTTTGCCACAAGAGCATTGAATTTTTTTTCGAAAACAAATTCTGCGCCAGCGCGTTTGGCTAGCTCGTCCACCAACCGAAAACCAAAATTATGTCTGCTATTTTGATATTTAGTGCCGGGATTCCCCAAGCCTATTATGAGTTGCATCTATTTGTAGAGTAGCAAACTCAAGAATTAAAATATAGACACAATTATAGGTCTGCATACTTTTGGCTCTTTGCCGCCTATGTTACAATCATATTTATGGATCAAAAAGATATATTGTCCAATGACCAAGGTCCCTTGCCTGAACCACAGGAGCATACAGCGTTGCAGGAGCTATTGGCTTTTGTTTGGGAGACGGTAAAGGTTGTAGTCATTTCTTTGGCGATTATCATACCGATCCGATATTTTTTGGTTCAACCTTTTTTTGTAAAAGGTGCTTCTATGGAAGATACTTTTCATGACGGCGACTATATTATGATTGACGAGATTAGCTATCGGTTCCGCGATCCTAAGCGCGGCGATATTTTGGTTTTTCGATATCCGGAAGATACGACGCAATTTTTTATCAAGCGTCTGATCGGTATGCCCGGCGAGACTATCCAGGTCAAAGATAATACCGTAACCATTTTCAATAAAGAATTCCCCACGGGTACTATTTTGAATGAGTTATACATATCTTTACAACAAGTCACTCTTGGTGATTTGCGTATCAAACTCGATGATAATGAGTATTTTGTCATGGGTGACAATCGTTTGCGCAGTTCAGACTCACGCAGTTGGGGTACGCTCAATCGGTCACTGGTCACTGGTCGGGTCTTTTTCCGGGCTTGGCCGCTCTCAAAGTTTGGCAGGTTCCAGGATCCAGCCTACGCCATCTAGTGCCTACCCCCCGTCTATTCCAAGGTTCGACCTTGGAATAGACGGGGGGTAGGCTACGCGATATAGAGTCTATTGACGACATCGGTCTCGGGGGGCTATAATAGGGCATATTTTATTGCTTTTGTCTTAATTTTATGAGTAAAAAACAAACATTTCAGTCGCCAAAGGGCATGAATGACATTCTTCCGGTCGATCGTCCTTACTGGGATTTTATTTTTAGTACAGCGCAAAGCTTACTAAATTGGTATGGGTTTGAGCGTATTGTTACTCCGGTGCTGGAACAAACAGCACTTTTTGCTCAATCAATCGGCAAAGGAACCGATATAGTAGACAAAGAAATGTATACACTCAAAACCAAAGGTGGCGATGATTTGGCGCTACGCCCAGAGGGTACGGCGCCAGTTGCTCGCGCTTACATAGAACACGGCATGCACGTTATGCCACACCCGGTCCAGCTTTGGTATTTTGAGTCGATGTTCCGACATGACAATCCGCAACTCGGTCGTTATCGGCAATTCCATCAGTTGGGCGTGGAGTCTTTTGGCGATGACAGCCCGGTCGCAGATGCCACGCTCATTTTTATGGGCTACAAATTATTACAGGAGCTAGGACTAAAAGATATCGTTGTTCGTATCAATAGCATTGGCGATCAGAGTTGTCGCCCAGCATATATTAAGGCACTCAAGGATTATTATCGTACTCGACAGAAAAAAATATGCGCCAAGTGCCGAGATCGGTTAAAGACCAATGTCCTACGCGTATTGGATTGTAGTGAGACTGAATGTAAAGAAGTTGGTAAAGAAATACCACAGTTTTTGGATTATCTTGATGCCGATTGCAAGAAGCATTTTAAACTGGTTATGGAGGCGCTAGATGATCTAGGTGTAAATTATCTTTTGGATTCGCGTTTGGTGCGTGGGCTTGATTATTATGCCCGCACTGTTTTTGAAATGTGGCCAGAAGAAAAAGAAGATGAGGGTTTGCGACTTGGAATATTGCAGGGCGGTCGTTATGACGGATTGGTTTCAACACTCGGTGGACAAAAAACTCCAGCAACCGGCTGGGGTATGGGCGTCGAACGCGTTATCCTGCTGATGAAAGAACAAAATGTTACTTTACCAGAGAATAAATTTCGTCCGATTGTTTTTATCGCACAGCTTGGCGATCTGGCCAAGCGCAAAAGTCTGGCTCTTTTTGAACTTTTGCGTGGTGCTGGCATTCCGGCGCGAGCATCATTTGGTCGTGACAATATAAAAGCACAACTTCGTATCTCGGCGCGTCACGGAATCAATTTTACTTTGATTGTGGGACAGAAAGAGGCCCTCGAAGAGACTGTTATTATCCGCGAAATGGACTCGGGCGTTCAAGAGACAGTACCCGTTGAAAAGGTGGTCTCGACATTGAAGCGCCGTTTGAAATTATGATCGAAGACGTTTTCTGTAAAATTATAAATAAAGAGCTAAAGGCAGATGTGATTTTTGAGGAAGATGAGTGGCTTGCGATCAAGGATATACACCCGCAGGCGCCGGTTCATGTTTTGATTATCCCAAAACGCCATGTAACCGATGTTGCCTCGCTCAAGACAGATGACCTTGCGCTTATGGGTAAGATGATTGCCGGAGCTCATAAGGTTGCCAAAAAGCTCGATTTGGATTATAAAGGTTATAGATTAATCATCAATCAGGGTGAGGATGGTGGGCAATTAGTGCCACATCTGCATATTCATTTGTTGGGCGGTAAACACTTAGGCCCAAAGATAGTAGGGTAATTATACGATTCCATTATAAACTGCAATAGTATGAATGTTAAACGTAAACCAAATGAGAGCATAGGTGCACTTCTGCGCCGTTTTGGTAACCTTGTAAAACAAACACGGCATGTTGTGAACGCCAAAAGTCGTCGCTATTTTCAAAAAGATTTGACCGAACGCAAAGAACGCAATCGTGCCATAATGGGCTCGCATCTATCACAGCTCCGCAAGCGTCTTCAGCGCATGGGCCAGTATGACAACGAGACGTTCTCCCTAGAAAAGAAAAAAGTAAAACAAAAAATCCGACTCTAAATTTACATTTCGTTTTTGATTAACTTATCCCCCTTCCCGTCCGGTCCTCGGCTTCACGCATCTCTTTGGCCGGTTGCGATAGATAATACAAGAAAAAAAGTAACCCGGTCCGACCTTTTTTCTTGTATCTATCAGCAACCGTCCTTCAGTGAAGAGATCGCCTGCGGGGACGAGCGGGGAACAAGTTAATCAAAAACTTTTAATAAGCATGCTTCAAGAACAAATCAAAAAAGATCTTACCGATGCCCTCAAATCAGGTGAGCAACTCAAACGATCGGTACTGGGTATGGTTGTTAGCGCTGTTCGTAATCGAGAGATAGAAAAGCGTACTCGTTTGAGTAAATCTGGTGGAAGTGACCTAGAAAATTTATCGCGCTTGACTGATGAAGAAATACTCGAAGTGATCGCAAGTGAGCTAAAAAAACGCAAAGAATCAGCCGAGCAATTCCGAGCCGGCAATCGTCCTGAACTCGCCGAAAAAGAAGAGCTAGAGATTGAAATTCTCAAAACCTATCTTCCCGAACAAATGTCGGAAGCTGACGTTCGTAGTCAGATCGAGTCAACCATCAAAGAACTCGGTGCCCAAGGTCCAAAAGATATGGGTAAGGTCATCGGCGCTGTCATGACCAAACTCAAAGGTCGCGCCGACGGCGGTCTCGTCAGCAAAATCACCAAGGGATTATTGACACAATAATCGAACATAAAAAGCGATTCCTGCGGGAGTCGTTTTTTATGGTATGCTAGCGCTATGTTTGAACTTGTTTTTCGGAATGAGATAAAAGAGACGAGATATGACGCTGGTTTTTTTAAGCGGATTATTGATGGTGCATTAAAAGAGCTAAAGCTGGAAAATCGGGATATCAATCTATCACTGTCTTTGGTGAGTGATATAGTGATCCAAAAACTCAATAAAGAGCATCGGGGCAAAGACAAGTCAACGGATGTTTTGTCCTTTCCTATTCTTAAACTTGATAACTTAGATGGATTGCCAGAAGAAAATGGTGCTATAATTGATCTAGGCGATATTTTTATAAGCATTAAACAAGCGGAGGCAAACGCTCAATCTTCTGGAATGACTCTCGAAAACCAGCTTGCCTTTCTTGTCGTTCATGGCTTATTGCATTTGCTCGGTTTTGATCATGAGCGTTCGCCTGAAGATGAGAAGAAAATGTTTGAGATGCAAGCTATAATACTCAATAAGGTCGGATCAAATAGCTGATCCCATTGGAGCGGTTGATTTAATCGTATGCGACCACATATAATTTGCGGTATCGACATCGGCAATGTTGCCATAAAGACAGTCATTGCTGAAATAAAATCAGATTCTAGCCACCCACATGTTTTGGGTGCGGCCAACGTAAGCTCCCATGGTCTTAGGGGCGGCGTTGTCATTGATATGGATGAATTGATTCAAAACATCCGTCAATCAATCAATAGAGCCGAAGAAGTGGCTGGAGTCAAAGTCCATCGTTGTTATGCTTCGATTAGCGGTTTGCATATCGCACAGCAGTTATCTCGTGGTGTGGTAATAGTAGCTCGACCAGATAGTGAGATCACGCGTCACGATATTGAACGCGTTGTTGATGCGGCGTCGACTATTTCTTTGCCACCAAACCGCGAGATTTTACACCGAATACCCAAGACTTTTATTATTGACGGCCAGGACTATGTCAAAGATCCGCTTGGCATGAAGGGCGTACGTTTGGAGGCGGATGTTCTTTTGATTGGTGGACTTACACCATATATTCATAATTTAGCTCGCTGTATAAATACCAATGGTATCGAAGTTGTTGAGTTTGTTTACGCGCCACTCGCGCTTTCCAAAGCTGTCTCTGATAAATATCAAAGAGAGCAGGGTATTTTAAATATAGATATTGGCGGCGGTACCTCTTCTTTGGCGCTTTTTCATGAAGGCGAGATGTTGCATAGCGCTATATTGCCCATTGGTTCGCGCCATATTACAAACGATCTTGCCGTGGCGTTTAGAGTCTCTATAGATAAGGCCGAGACTTTAAAATGCGATTTTGGCTATATGTCTTTGGATGAGCAAAATAAAAAAGAAAATGTCGATCTTTCAAGTCTTGTTGGTGAAGAAGGATTTATCGTTCCCAAAAAACAGATAGCGCGCATTATCGATGCTCGACTCTCTGAACTTTTTGATATGATGGGCGACGAGCTAAAAAAGGTGCCGTATAAGTTCATGCTACCAGCTGGATTAGTGATCTCTGGCGGCGGTGCCAATATGAAAGGCATACTACAGTTTGCGAAAGAACGCCTGCGTTTGGCGACACGATTGGGCAACCGATATATGATTGAGGGCATGACTGACCATATTGTCAATCCATCTTTTGCAGTAGCGACCGGTTTGATTCTTTGGGGTGCTGAACGCGAGTCGGGTCAAGGCAACTCGTTACTAGATCGCATTCCGATTAATTTTTCTGGCGGTGGTTTCAAAAAAATCCATCGCTGGCTGAAGAGTTTTCTTCCATAGTTCAACAGATAAAATAGCGCTGTCTAGGTTGCGGCCTATTTTTTTTTATGCTATGCAAAGGAAGAGATTTATCTGCTTAGGTTTTTTCTAATCCCGAGCAGTGCTCATAGTAACTATGTCACAAATTAAACCACCATTTGAGACATACGCAAGGATTAAAGTTGTCGGCATCGGTGGTGGCGGCAACAAGGCAATACAGCGTATGATGACCTCCAAGATCTATGGCGTTGATTTTATTGCGATCAATCTAGACGCTCAAGATTTAAATGTTGCAAATTCCCCGGTCAAAATCTTAATAGGCAAAAACCTTACTCGTGGTCTTGGTGCTGGTATGAATCCAGAAGTCGGACGGCAGGCGGCACAGGAGAGTAGCGACGAAATTGCTGATGTGCTCAAGGGTTCTGATATGGTTTTCATTACTGCTGGTCTTGGCGGAGGCACTGGTACTGGTGCGGCACCGGTCGTGGCTGAAATTGCTCGTGATATTGGCGCGCTTACTGTCGGTGTAGTAACTAAACCTTTTGCTTTTGAGGGTGCGACAAGATCGCGGATAGCCGAAGAGGGTTGGGCACTGATGAGAGATAAAGTCGATGCCTTGATTACAATTCCAAATGACAGATTATTAGCAATTATCGACCGTAAGACACCGTTGCTCGAGGCTTTTGCAAAAGTAGACGATGTCTTGCGACATGGGGTACAGGGAATATCAGATTTGATTACTATTCCTGGTATTATCAATGTAGATTTTTCAGATGTTAAAACTATTATGGCCAATTCCGGCTCGGCTTTAATGGGTATTGGTTTTGGTACTGGCGAAGATCGCGCTACTGAAGCCGCTAAAATGGCGATCAACTCGCCTTTACTGGAGGTTGCTATCAACGGTGCTAGCGGTGTTCTTTTCAATGTGTCCGGTGGTAGCGATATGGCTATGTCAGAGATTACTGAAGCCGCTAAAGTTATCACCGAGCGTATTGATAAGGATGCCAAAGTCATCTTCGGTGCTGTTCAGGACGACAAGCTCAAAAAAGGTGAGATCAAAGTGACTGTTATTGCGACCGGTTTCGCTCAAGAAGAGCCCCGGGAAGAGCGTCCTTCTATATCGTCTTCATTTTTCGAAGAGATTAACGGCAATGGTTTTAGTCATCTTAGCCGCAACAATGTGATCAAATCGGCCCCGTTAACTCCCAAACCATCGGTGTCATCTTTTTCATCCAGTAGTGAACCAATAAAACAATCTACTACATCCACACACACGCCTACCCCACTGCCTTCTTATGGCTCGCAACCAACTCCGCGAGCGACAGTATCTGACTGGCAATCGACTGTATCCGAAGTATCACAACCAAAGCCACAAGTTCAATCTCAATCTCAATCTCAATTTCAACCAAAACCGCAATCTCAAACGCAACCACAAACTCAACAATATCCAAAAGAAACGACCGAAAATACTATCGACGATCTCAATGACGAGTTTGACATCCCCGCCTTCATCCGCCGCAAAATGCAGAATTAAAGATATATTTGCTTTTTTTTGAAATCATGTTATAATTCGGCTAAGGTTGTTTTAGAACGACAAGACTGGGGCCCCGTAATTCCGCGGGGTGAGGGTTGAGTCACAAATAAGGAGAGTAAAAATGGCACGAAGCAAGAAAGACACTTCGGCAGTCGTGAGCGCGCTCGGTGTTCTCATGAGTATCATCACCGCTCTCGTTTCCGCCGTGCGCAAGCAAAGCGGAACGGACGCGGGGACATCTACCGGCTGGCGACTCCCGAAGGTGAAGGCCTCATCGAGAAGATCGCCGCGCTGATCGTCCAGGCTGGTAAGCCAATCATTCAAGTTTCGAATCTGCTCAAGAAAATCGGCACATTTCAAGCGAGTGCCAATGAAAAATTTGTTGCCAAGACTGCTTTCGGAGAAAATAACCCCGCCGGCATAAAATTTTATCTCGGGGATAATTTTAAGAAGCATTTCCTTAGTAAGATCGAGGAAGACGTCGAAGCGAGAATTATCGCGATACATCAGCTCGAAAGGTCATCTCGTGATCCAGAGATCATGACTGCATTAGGCGTCGAGAAGCGCATTCTAGCCCTTGCCCACTTTCATCAGATGATCAAAGGCCAAGCTCAAGGTCAGAAGGGTCCACTCCTTGTTAATGGGTGCGCAAACATTGCTTATATCCCAGATGATTATGGCAATCTCTGGGCCGTGTATGCCTTCTGGAGCTCGACGCACCGCTGGTGGTACGTCGATGCGCGCTCGGTTGAGTATCCGCGTGAGTGGTGTGCTGGCCTTCAGGTTCTCTCGAGAATCTCTTTGTTCAAAAACCCTATTTATAGGGTTTTTGTTTGTCTTTGCCAACCACCGAGCATTCTGCCGATTTCATAAAAATAACTTGATAGAGCAATGTATTTCTTATTATCCAATAAATTCATTTGCCACATGATTTGAAGCATACATTTTAGAATATCGAATGAATCGGACGCTTTATTGAGATATATCGATTTATCCAACTTTGGTTTACGACTTGCGATAAAAATATTTTGAATCGTCTCTATAAATAAAGATTCGATTTTGGTTCCGAGACCGAATTTTGCTAGCTTATCTAGATGGAACCAATAAGAATGCCAGAGCTTGTAGGCGACGATAAGCTTTTGAAGTATAGGCAACGCGCTGGTTGGGGGGGGTAAAAGATTGCATTTTGAAAATATTATATCACTTGAAAATCTTTTAGAAGCATGGAGAGAATTTATCAGAGGCAAAAGGAATAAAAAAGATGTACAAGAATTTCAAATGGATCTTATGGATAACATTTTCCGGCTCCATGAGGATTTAACTCGGAAAAAATATGCTCATGGTGATTACCATGCTTTCAATATCTCCGATCCAAAACCACGCAACATTCACAAAGCCAGCGTGCGAGATCGATTGCTTCATCATGCGATCTATCGAATTTTGTATCCATTCTTCGACCGCACATTTATCCATGATTCTTATTCGTGTCGTCTCAAGAAAGGCACCCACAAAGCAATAAACCGTTTTCGAGATTTCGCTCGAGAGGTATCGCGGAATAATACAAGAACTGTTTGGGTATTGAAATGTGATATCAAAAAATTCTTTGCAAATATCGATCAATCGATTTTAATCGGCATATTAAAAATGCATGTTCAAGACCTAAATATTCTGTGGTTGCTTCAGAAAATATTGCATAGCTTTTCTTCTGGTCGTCCCGGAGTCGGCCTGCCATTGGGAAACTTAACTTCCCAGCTCTTTGTAAATATCTATATGAACGAATTTGACCAATTCATGAAGCATAAACTGAAGGCGAAATACTATATTCGCTATGCAGATGATTTTGTAATTTTATCAGAAGATCGAGACTGGCTTTTGCATATTCTTCCTAAGATAGGAGATTTTCTTTCAGAAGAGCTTAAGCTGATAATGCACCCGGATAAGATTTTTATAAAAACTTGGAATTCGGGAGTTGATTTTCTTGGCTGGGTGAATTTCCCTGACCATAGAGTTCTTAGAACCAATACGAAAAAAAGAATGTTTAAGAAACTGGAGGATGCAAGTGACTTTCAAGTACGGGATTCATATTTAGGATTACTTAAACATGGCAATACAAACACATTGAAGAACAAAATAGAGGACGCTCTTTTTATTTGATTTTTTAGTTCATTTGAGCTAGGTTGGGTATATGCAAAACGGCAACTCGTTTGGTGATTTTGAATCGTTTACGTATCCAGATGGACTGCGTTTGATTACCGTACCCATGAAAGATCGCCGTACGGCAACGGTCATGGTACTGGTTGGCACTGGTTCACGCTACGAAACAAAAGACATCAACGGCATTTCTCATTTTCTTGAACACATGATGTTCAAAGGGACCGAGAAACGTCCCGGCGCGCTTGATATTGCGCAGGAGCTCGACTCTATTGGTGGCGACTCCAATGCTTTCACCAGTAAAGAATACACCGGCTATTATATCCGCGCCGCTTCAGAACATCTCGATCTGATGTTTGATATTATTGCTGATATTTTTCAACGTTCCAAACTCGACGAGCATGAAATAGAAAAAGAAAAAGGCGTCATCGTGGAGGAGATCAATATGTATCTCGATACGCCACGTCGGTATGTTGGGGATTTGTTTGAGATGCTTTTGTACGGTGATCAGCCGATGGGCTGGGATATTGCTGGCGAAAAAGATATCGTTCGCTCATTGAAACGTCCACAGTTTGTTGATTATTTTAATACTCACTATTTTGCACAGAATACGATTATCGCAGTATCTGGCAATATCGACTCGCAGGATGTTTTTAAACGCATGCCCGAATATTTTAATCATATTAGGCAATCAAACCCGATAGCATCACTAAAAACGGTTGAGGAACAGACAAAGCCGGGCTTAAAGGCATTTCAAAAGCAGACCGATCAGACGCATATATGTTTGGGCGTTCGCGCGTATCACAATACTCATCCCGATGCTTATGCGCTTGATCTTTTAGCTACGATTCTTGGTGGCAATATGAGTTCGCGTTTATTTACCGAGTTACGCGAGAAGCGTGGCTTGGCATATTCTGTGAGCACATCGGATACAGCTTTTACCGATGCCGGATATTTAGTAACACAGATTGGTGTCGATAACAGTCGCGCAAAAGAGGCGATTAAAGTTTTGCTTGAGGAATACAAGAAAATCGCCAACGAGGATATCCCAGAAACCGAACTTATAAAAGCCAAAGCTTTTAATCGTGGCAAGATGCTGATGGCGCTCGATTCACCTGATTTTATTGCTTCCTATGTTGCTGAACAGGAGCTTTTAAAAAAGAAAGTTTTGACACCGCAAGAAGAGCTGGAGCTTTATGAGAAAGTGAGTGTTAAAGATATTCGCCGAGTCTCACAAGATATTTTTCAGCCAGCCAAATTAAATTTGGCTCTGATCGGCCAATTTGACGAACACGATGTTGATATTAACAACCTTTTGAATTCGTGGTAAAATAGCATCAGTGTCAACTAGACAAATTATCGATATCCAGACCTCGGCAATCTTCAAGGTGATAATCATCATTCTAGGTTTTGTTTTTTTGTATTTGCTCAAAGACGTTATCTTGATACTCTTTTTTGCTATTATTGTTGCTTCCGCAGTCTCTCCTTTTGCATCTTGGCTTGAAAAGCGTCATATTCCTCGTCTTTTGGGCGTATTGCTTTTATACCTTATTGTTTTTGGGTTGATTCTTTTTCTAATGTCTTTGGTGATACCATTCTTCTCGATCGAAGTCAGTGAGTTAACGCAAGCACTGCCAAAGTTTTTTAATACCTTATCCGGCGCGCTTGATCAGGTACAACAGACGACGTCGACCTCATATTTTGATTTTTTGAGCGAGATTCAGAATTTGTTGGATAGCTTTTCGCAGTTCTTACAGGTTTCCTCTCAATCAGCCATCAATCTTATCATCGGTGTTTTTGGTGGAGTCTTATCATTCGTGTCAGTTGTTGTGATTTCATTCTATCTTTCAGTGACACCGCACGGCATTACGTCATTTATTCGTTCGGTGATGCCTTCAAAATATGAAGATTATTTGATTGATCTCTGGCATCGATCGGAGCGTAAGGTCGGTAGATGGATGCAGGGTCAACTACTATTGGCTCTTTCCGTAGGATTATTCGTTTTTATCGGTCTATCTTTATTTGGAGTAAAATACGCATTAATTTTGGCGATATTGGCAATGGTACTTGAAGTTATACCTATCGCCGGCCCGGTTATCTCGGCTGTACCCGGTGTCATCTTGGCATTTACTCAATCAACAACGCTTGGTTTATGGGTTTTGATTTTCTATATCGTCGTACAACAAATGGAAAACCATATTCTCGCGCCATTTATTTTGGGCAAGACTTTGGGTCTCAATCCGATCACGGTCATATTGGCTTTGTTGATCGGCGGTAAGCTGGCCGGCTTGCTGGGTATCATAC
Source organism: uncultured Candidatus Saccharibacteria bacterium (assembly GCA_964446135.1). GTDB lineage: Bacteria > Patescibacteriota > Minisyncoccia > 2-02-FULL-40-12 > IGHO2-01-FULL-4-A > CAYUQA01. Next base: position 15,807 of record CAYUQA010000065.1, read on the forward strand.
TTGCGGTGCCAGTAGCTGTAGTGATAGTTGAGGTGCTCGATGACTTGGCTCGCCACAAAGAAAGCCGTCGCGCCCTGCGCGCTGGTTAGGAGGAACTTTGAAAAGAAAAATTATTCAGAAGGACGAGAATTTTGTGCGATTTTTGATGTTCATAAGCATTTTGATTCTTATCGGTTGTCTCTCATACGTTTGGATATATGGCGGCGATACGGGCAGTGGTGGCAATGGGTTTACAAATCGCATGAAGAAATACTACAACGAAGGCGATTCACCAAAGAAACACCTGCCAAAAGCTCGTTGATAAATCAAGAGATGTGTTCGACAAAGATTCCCGGATGTTGTAGATTAATTTCATATAATGTCTGGGAAATTTTTTATTTCAACGCCTATTTTTTATGTTAATGCCAAGCCGCATATTGGTAATGCCTTGGCTTGTCTTAATGCCGATGTCATTGCTCGCTATCACCGACAAAAAGGTGATCAAGTTTTTTTCCTGACCGGTACTGATGAGCATGGTGCTAAAGTCGCCCAATCAGCAGAAAAAGCCGGACTTGAACCGCAGGCATTTGCCGATCAGTCTTCGCAGTCGTTTCGCGAGCTTATGACGAGCTGGAATATTTCCAATAATTTTTTTATTCGGACGACTGATGAGAAGATCCACATTCCGGGTGTTATAAAACTTTGGCAACTATTGGCTGATCAAGGTGATATCTACAAAGGATCGTATGAGGGGCTGTATTGTGTCGGACATGAGGCATTTTTAAAACCATCTGATCTCGTGAACGGTCTTTGTCCAGATCATCAGACCGAACCGGAAAAACTCAAAGAAGAAAACTATTTTTTCAAACTTTCAAAATACAAAAAAGCATTGCGCGAGATATATGAAAAAGGTGAGATTGTGATTCGACCGGATTCGCGGCGCAAGGAAGTACTCAATATTCTGGATGATCTGGAAGATATTAGTTTTTCGCGTCCGCGTGATGTCGTGAAGTGGGGCATTCCAGTGCCGAACGACGAATCGCAACTGATCTATGTCTGGGCCGACGCGTTGACCAACTACATCAGCGCGCTTGGTTACGGTCGCGAAGAAGAAAATATGTCATTTTGGCCGGGTACGCACCTGATAGGTAAAGATATTTTGAAATTCCATGCGATTTTTTGGCCGGCGATGTTGCATGCTGTAGGACTTCAGCCGCCACGTGAGATTCTAGCGCACGGTTTTATTACCGTTGATGGCCAGAAAATGTCCAAGACCATCGGCAACGTGATTGATCCGATCGCGTTGGTTGAAAAATACGGCCTCGATCCGGTGCGGTATTTTTTGTTGCGCGAGATCCCATCGCATGAAGATGGTGATTTCTCGTATGAAAAATTAGAAGCGCGCTACAACGGCGATCTGGCCAACAATCTCGGCAATCTTGTCAGTCGTGTTGCAAAATTAATTCAGACCAAATGCGAAGGCGAGCTGATCTATGAAGAAAAATTTATGGATTCAAAAGTTGGTGACCAGATTGGTGCGACAAAAAAGTCATATGAAAAACATATCCAAGAATTCAAACTAAACGAGGCATTGACCTCGATATGGAGTTTGCTTACCTTTGCAAATGGCTATCTCGATGAGCATAAGCCGTGGGCTGAAGAGCATGGTGAGCATTTATTGATGTCACTGACCAGTATTGCTGTGTTAATCGCAGAAGTTTCAAAAATGCTTGCGCCATTTATGCCCGAGACCAGTGCAAAAATTTTAAAAAATTTAGGAGTTGACGATAGTGGAAAAAAGTTTGTGGTGATTAAAACAGAGCCGCTCTTTCCGAGATTGGAGAAATAAAAAGAATAAAAAAAGGGCTCGGTCAAACATTATAGTTCGACTCGAGCCGTAGGGCTTAGTGCCCTGGCTTCTGTATGGTGGTCGATGCATCTTGATTCATCGTCATACCCTCACTATGATTCGCTGATGTCCGATCTCAGTACTTTTGTCGCCGAAGGTATCGAAGATGATATCTCGTGCGCCGATTGCCCAGCCCTTGCCGATTTTGCCACGCCCCGCTCTGTCACATTGACCAGTTGGAACGCCACTTCGACCCCATTCTATTCGTCTCATTTCCATTTTCTCCTTTCTTCAGAATTTCTATTATTATATTATGAATTCGAAAAATATCAAATATATCGATACCCACACTCATCCGCAATTGCGGCAGTATAATGCCGACCGCGAGGCGGTGATTCAACGCGCGCTTGATGCGGAAGTTGGCATGATCTGTGTTGGTGTGGATTTGGAATCGTCACAGCAGGCGATTGAGTTGGCACATCGGTACGAAAACATCTGGGCATCGGTTGGTTTGCATCCGAACGACAGCAAACAGTATCAGGAATCGAGTATTAAGTATTATGAAGAAATCATTAATGACCCGAAAGTAATTGCTATAGGAGAAGTCGGTTTGGATTATTACCGTACTTCTGAATTAGATAAGCAGAAGTTGCAACGAGAAATTTTAAAACAATTTCTCGAGCTTGCAATTGCTCACGATAAGCCACTCATTATACATTGCAGAAGTGCCCATGATGACCTGATCTCCATACTTAATACTTTATACAAAATACATAATACTCGTCTGCGGGGTGTAATTCACAGCTTCACTGGCACTTGGCAGGAGGCAGAGCGATATCTTGATCTCGGATTCTCTATCGGTTTCAATGGCATCGTCACTTTTGCTCGACAATATGACGAAACAATCAAAAATATACCGCTTGATAAAATTTTACTAGAAACTGATGCGCCATTTTTGACGCCCGAACCGCATCGCGGCCAGCGCAACGAATCCTCATATCTGCCATTCATCGCCCAAAAAATCGCTGATATAAAAAATATCTTTGCCGACGAAGTCGCCAGTCAGACAACAAAAAATGCCAGCGAGTTGTTTTCGCTGGCGGGGTAGACCTTTTCGCTCCAAGGTTCGACCTTGGTAAGTGGGTAAAGTTGATTTATGATTTTGTTTTGTCGGTAAGCCAATGATTAACAAATTGCTTAAAATCAGAGCCAGATACAAAATAACTCGGAAGAATATCAAGTGATACTATGCTCAACTCCAAACGTTTTCGTCCTAAATAATCAAGATAGCTAGAATATCGATATTTTTCCAAATATTGTTCCGCTCGTTTTTTATCAATAATACCGCTCTCTTTCCACGCCGGTTCAATTAGTTTGATCGGGTTAAGATGGATATAGGCAATGAGATAGTTCAGATAAGAATCATTATCTACGTGTTTTGCTTTGAATTTTCCTTGGAATAATGCGCCTGTGCGATCATTTCTTTTGTTGAAGTACATTGTATAACCAGTAGTTACTTTTTGCATAAATTTACTTATGCCACCGTCCATAGATTCGCTTGCGAGTATATGAAAATGATTTGGCATTAAACAATATGCCGCGATGTTGACTAATATCTTTGCTGTACGCGGTTGCGTTATTTCTTCCAAGGTTCGACCTTGGAGTTTTAATTCGGTTGGTTTATTCTGGTTCGCTAAATAAAGAAGCGTCATAAAGCGTCTGTAGTCCCCATCCTCAATAAATATATTTCGTTTTTCAGTCCCTCGATTATAGAGATGATAAAATTCATTTGGTGCGAAGAGCGGCCGTTTCATATTTAAACATTATCATTATGCTAGAAAATGTCCAAGGTCGAACCTTGGAAGATGATAAAAAAACGCCAGCGAGTTGTTTTCGCTGGCGGGATAAGGACTGAATCTCTCAGTCGCCGTTGCTCGTCCAATAGCTGTAATCGGCAGACTTAACCTCAGGCAACTGACTGAGAATGTTCGAAATCTGACATACATGCTGGTTTGGTACGTAGACCATGTATCCGTAGCCAGAACGATATTCTGATTTGATCTGTAATCCGTTTTCCATCAGAAATCTTTTCTGCTGTTTCTCTGTGAGTATTTGGTTGAAGTGCACGACCAAGACTGTATTGGAGGGTGGCGTGTTTTTCTTAACTTCTTTTTCCATGTAAAGTTCCTTTCTATTTAATATTAAATCGAGTTTAATACTTTTACTCCTGAAATGTCAAAAACTCAACAAAAATTTAAAACTATGCTAGATTTTAAATATTCGTGAAAAAATACGATCCGAAAAAAATAGAGGCCAAATGGCCCGCCTGCGCTAAAGCTTCGGACGGGCAAGCAGAAAGATTATGAAAAAGTATAACCCAAAGATTTTAGAAAAGCGTTGGCAAAAGGAGTGGGCGCAACAAAAGCTCTACGAAACGCTTGACCATGTTGAAGGCAAAGAGAACTATTATTGTCTTTTTGAATTTCCGTATCCATCGGGTAATTTGCACGTCGGTCACTGGTATGCTTTTGCGGTGCCCGATATTTTTGTGCGCTATATGCGGATGAAGGGTTACAATGTCATGTATCCGATCGGTTTTGACGCTTTTGGTTTACCGGCTGAAAATGCGGCCATCAAACGCAATCTTCAGCCAGCCGAATGGACTGATGAGAATATTGCCCACATGAGCAAACAGCTTAAGAGTATGGGTACGGCACTCGATTGGACGCGCGAGCTTCGAACAACTGATCCCGAATACTATAAGTGGACGCAATGGCTTTTCTTGGAATTTTATAAAAAAGGACTTGTCTATCGTGCCGAGACGGTGGTGAATTGGTGTCCAAAGGACAATACTGTGCTAGCGAACGAACAAGTCGTGCAGAAGCGAATAAAGAATGATGAATCTGGAATAATGGAAGATATTCAATGTTGCGAGCGATGTGATACGCCGGTAGAGCAGCGCAAACTAGCGCAATGGATGATGCGCGTGACAAACTATGCCGATGCGCTACTTGATGATCTCGAAGCGCTCGATTGGCCGGAGACGACAAAATTGGCTCAGAAAAATTGGATCGGACGATCGGAGGGAGCGGAGATTGAATTCAGTATTACGTATCTTGTATCAGGTATTAAGGAAGAACAGAAAGTCAAGATTTTTACGACACGGGCCGATACAATTTTTGGTGCGACGTATGTGGTCTTAGCACCGGAACATCCGATACTATCGAATAATGAATTAAGAATAACGAATAGAGAAGCGGTGGATCGTTATATTGAACAGGCGAGGCATAAAACAGAACGCGAGAGACTTATTGAAGCCAAAGAAAAAACTGGCATACAGCTGGAGGGGATTATGGCCATCAATCCGGCCAACGGCGAGCAGATTCCTGTTTGGACTGCCGATTATGTTTTATCAAATTATGGTACTGGCGCCGTGATGGCGGTTCCTGCTCATGACGAGCGTGACTTTGAATTCGCTAAGAAATATGATTTACCAATAAAAATAGTTGTTTGCCCTCATTATCCAGCACCGACCTGTCCCGTGCTTGACGAGGCATTTGTTGGTGAGGGTGTGCTCGTTGACTCGGGTGAATTCAATAAGATGTCTTCTTCGGAAGCGCGGGAGAAAATTGTGGAGGATTTGAAGAAAAAAGGTCTCGCTGATTTCAAACGCAATTATCGTTTACGTGATTGGATTATCTCACGGCAACGATACTGGGGCGTGCCGATTCCGATGATTCATTGCGAGACGTGTGCCCGCCTGCCGGACGGGCAGGCCTATGTGCCAGTGCATCACGAAGATTTGCTGGTGCTTCTGCCGAAGCTCGAGGATTTTCACCCGTCGTCTGACGGCCGTTCGCCGCTTGCCAAAGCAACCGAATGGGTCAATATAAAATGCCCGCAGTGTGGTGCTGATGCACAGCGCGAAACCGATACAATGGATACGTTTGTCGACTCGTCGTGGTATTTTATTCGCTACACTGATTCAAATAACAAAAAGGCGATTGCGTCGCAAGAAAAAATGGATACTTGGCTGCCGGTGCAGACATATATTGGCGGTGCTGAACATAATACGATGCATTTGCTCTATGCCCGCTTTTTTACAAAAGCGATGTTTGATCTTGGGATTGTGAATTTTCAAGAGCCATTTTTGAAGCGTATCAATCACGGCATTGTGCTTGGTCCCGATGGTCAGAAGATGTCGAAGTCGAGAGGGAATGTGATTGATCCCGATGAGCTTGTGGCACACTATGGAGCTGATACGGTCCGAATGTATCTGGCTTTTATGGCGCCTTATGACCAAGGCGGTCCGTGGGATCCCAAAGGCATCAATGGTATCGTGCGTTTCTTGCATCGCGTATGGGCATTGCCTGAAAAAGTTTCCGATGGCGAAATTTCGCAAGAGTTGAAATATGCTTTTGGTTATGCGGCGCAGAGAATAGAAGAGGATATTCGCAATTTTCATTTTAATACCGCCGTCAGTGAATATATGAAATTGCTCAATGAGATAGATAAGTCCGATCGCCTATCGCAGAACTATTTTGAAATCTTTCTGCAGTTACTTGCGCCAGTCGCGCCGCATATTACAGAGGAATTGTGGCGGGGGATGGGGAAAGAAGAATCAATTCACGTAGAAAAATGGCCCGAAGTCGAGTATGTCGCACAATCTATTGTGACGATTGCCGTGCAAATCAATGGCAAACTGCGTGGGACTATCGAAATTAATAAATTGGACAACGAAGAAAAAGTGAAAGAGCTGGCACTCGCCCACGAAAGCATCAAAAAACACCTTGCCGGTGTTAAAATTAAGAAAACTATTTTTGTGGCTGGTAAAATATTGAATTTTATTGTCTAGATTTCCTAGTCGCCTCTTAAATTGAAATCCTCGTGAGAGGATTTCAATGCTTCTGCCTATTTACCCGCTATGTTTTTTTAGAACAACAGAGGGTTGAGATGTACCTCCTACGCCAGAGGCTGATCCCGCGAATTGTGTATTGTTCTTTTCATATCTAGTAAGACGCAGGTCTTACGACAAGGTTGCACTACCGCAAACATTATATTTTAGTTAAGATCTTATATAAAAAAATAAAAATTTTCGCATGGGATAAGCATAGTTCGGGCACACATAAATTCCTTGCTGGAATTTTGCTCACACTCGCGCCAGTCGCGCTCCGTGAGTCCCGAACGTAAGCTTACCCCATGCTCCAAGAAAAAAGGGCAACCCTTCCGATTTACTTTGCGTCTTAAAAAGCGTATAGTTCCAATAAAGCATGAAACTGGAAAACGACGCACAATTTGAAGAAATCATGCGCACGTATCAGCGCGAGATTATCAATTTTCATTATCGGTTTGTTGGTAATCGTTATGCCGCAGAAGATTTGGCGCAGGAGACTTTTGTAAAAGCGTATTTTAAATTTTCGACATTGGAAGATGGTGCTAAACTCAAAAGCTGGCTCTATCAGATAGCTCGTAGGACGGTCATTGATCACTATCGCAAAAACAAAAAATACGAGAATGATGTCAGTTTTGATGGTGCGATTCTAGCGCAGTTTGCGTCAACCGAACGCGGCAATGTTGAAGAAGAAGTCATCGATGCCGAACGGTCGCGTGAATTACAAAATTGTATACAGAAGCTTGGGAACGAAGATCAGAAGATTATCAAGCTTTTATATTACGAAGGGTTTTCTTATAGCGAGATTGCTGATTTGATAGGTGTCAACCAAAACACCCTCAAGAGCAAACTCCATCGGGCACGAAAGGCATTGTTGGTGGTGATGCAGTCCAACAAATATCTCCGGTCGTTGTTGTCCGAGTCTCATCAATCTTAATTTTTATGAATAAAATCTACATACAGGAAACAGAAAATTTTGCTGAGCGTGCTATGGCGCGGATTTACGAAATGGTTCGTCGCCGACAACTAATGCGCGAAGCGATGTTGGTGCTCGTTGCCGCCGTGCCGCTTGTCGTGCGCAGTGTGTGGTTGTTCGTGCGCTCTGATTATTTTTCAGTCGCCAGATTGCCCATGGGCGCGCTGATTGTTCGCGGTTATCAAATGTTTTTGTCGCCGTTGGCTGTCTATGCTTTTGGGGGCATTGTGTTGACCTTGTTCGCGGCCTATATTTTTCGTAACGGCCGCTCGCTCACAAGCTTGCGCATTGTGAGATAGGTTCTAAAAAAGCAGGGATTCATATCCTTGACTTTTTTGTTTTTTTGATCTTTAATTCAGGAAACTATGCAGGTGATATCATTTTTTGAATATAAAGATATGATGGATTTGGCGCTTGAAATGACACGACGTTTACAAGACGGCGCGGTTTTGGTGGTGCCGACCGACACAGTCTATGGTTTGATTGCTGATGCAGGCAATAAGAAGGCGTTGCAGAAGATTTTTGATATAAAAAAACGATCATTAGAAAAACCATTGCCGGTGTTTGTTAAAAATATTTCTCATCTCAAAGATATTTCGTGGCTTTCAACAAAGTCGGAACGATTTTTGGAAAAAATGTGGCCGGGCGCGTTGACAGCAGTTTTATCTCTAAAAACATCACAGTCACAGTCAGAATATATTTCTCGTGACGGTACTATTGCCGTGCGTATACCCGATCATCATTTTATAAAATTATTATTGAATATGTTGGGCAAACCGATTGCCGCTACTTCCGCGAATATTTCCGGAGAGGGTGAAAATTTGTGCAGTATTGAACATATTGTTGCGACATTTAAAAAATCTCAACATCAGCCCGATATTATTGTGGCGGCTGGTAATTTGGTACCTGCGCAATCTTCGACGATCGTGGATCTGACAGCACAAGGTTTGAAAGTTTTGCGTACCGGTGATATATCTGTTGAGAGACTGGAGGAAGTTTTTGGGGCGGTATAATATAGAGATAGCGTTTAGCGATAGTGTTTTTTATATTGCTTCTCAAAGCCTGTATTCCAGAAAAAAACACTATCTAGCTTACATTATGATTAAAACATTAGTTCAAAAAGAATTACAGCGACAGTCAAAAACTATCAATTTAATCGCGTCCGAGAATTATCCGTCGACTGCTGTTTTGGATATGCTCGGTGCTCGCATAAAATCCGATAGAAACGGAGCTGTTTTTTCACTTGTCGGCAAATACGCAGAAGGTACTCCACATAAGCGATATTATTTTGGTAATCAAGTTGTTGATCAGATCGAAGATCTGGTTATTGCCTTGGCGCAAAAAGTTTTTAAACTTTCGCCAAAGAACTGGCACGTCAACGTACAAGCTCATTCTGGTACGCCGGCCAATCTAGCTTCATATCTTGGTTCGCTGGAGTTAGGTGACAAAATTCTTTCTATGTCATTGGATCATGGTGGTCATTTAAGTCATGGTCATTTCTTGAGCTTGACCGGCAAACTTTTTAAATTTGTTCATTATGGTGTCGGACAGGATGGTTTTTTGAATTATGACGAGATTGCAAAGATTGCCAAAAAAGAAAAACCAAAACTGATCGTGTGTGGCGGCAGTGCCTATCCAAGACAGATTGATTTTAAAAAATTTCGAGAGATTGCTGATAGTGTTGGGGCTTTACTGATGGTGGATATGGCACATATCGCTGGTCTTGTGGCGGGTGGCGTGCATCCTTCGCCTTTTCCACATGCCGATATTGTAACAACCACGACACATAAAACATTGCGTGGTCCGCGAGGTGCATTGTTGTTTGTGCGTATCTCCGATGAGGCCGCTAGAAAAAGAACCGAAGCAATCGATAAGGCAATTTTCCCGGGTTTGCAAGGCGGTCCGCATCTACATACTATTGCCGCTATTGGTGTCGCTTTGGAAGAATCTTTAAAGCCCGCGTTTAAAAACTATGCCAAACAGGTTGTAAAAAATGCTAAAGCTTTGGCCGATGGTTTAAAAAAAGAGGGTTTTGAGATTATCTCTGGCGGTACTGACAACCATCTGATGCTGATTGATGTCACAAGACGTGGCTATTCTGGCAAGGAGGCCGGGCAATTACTGGAGAAAAATGGCATTATAGTCAACAAAAATGCCATTCCTTTTGATCTTAGAAAGCCCTGGGATCCATCTGGTATTAGACTGGGGACGCCCGCATTGACCACTCTGGGCTATACAGAAAAGGACATGCTGGCCATAGCTGTGAAAATAGGCCAGATTTTACGCTAATTTTATCCACAGAGCCGGTGCTTGTGGCTTATGGACGTCGCGACTATAATGGCATTAACGCTTGTTTATATGGATTCTGTTTATCCACATTATAGGCGTTGGTTACATGTCTAGAAACTGGTATAATCTACTTGTATTACATTGGTGGAAGAAAGATACGGTTTTATTTGACTTATAGGGCCATTTTTGTTAATATTGGTCGACATAGTAGCCAGAGTGGGTAGCGAGTAAAATGGTTGTAAAATAAGGATTTTTTGAGGGTCAACGCAGTTTGGTTAGCCTTTTTAGTCTAACTGCGTGGGCCTTCAATGAAAGGACGTTGAAAATTTATAAAATGTTGCATTTAGCTGAAGGACATTCTACGGATTTGATTTTATTTAT
>CAYUQA010000066.1:0-9607 GCA_964446135.1 uncultured Candidatus Saccharibacteria bacterium
TCATAAGATCGGGCAATATTACTGCCATAGGAGTCTGTCGTAGCTCTATCAACTTTTTGAACTGCTCAACCGTAGCTCGAACCAGTGCTTGCGCCTCGATACTATCTATAAAATTAGTCTCGAGATTCTCAATAGACGCACGAAAATAATCTCCCTTTTTTGTAATGGCTTTAATCTTGACCCGACCAATGCCCTCGACATCGATCTTCGATGTCCCATCAGATAATTTGTTGACACCATAGACCCGACCAACGGTTCCGATCATAAATAGGTCTTTTTCATCAACCTCATCAAAGATGTTTTTTTGCGCCACAAAAACGACCAAATTATTACTGGCTGTTGCGGCTTCGAGCGCCTTCATCGATTTATTTCTTTGGACCAAAAGAGGTATCGCCACCCTAGGAAAAAGAACAACGTTCTTTAGGGGTATTAATGGCATATCTTCAGTCATCTCTATCCTATTTAAAATTTGCGACATAATATCTACTATCTATACCATAGTTTTTATATAAAATCAATACTTTTATACTAAAACAAAAAAGTCCCGACAGGACCGATCCCAATAACAGACTAAGCTTATAATTATTTAACTCGTGGTAAGCCGAAACCAGAAGTATTATCCTCACCTAGTGGCACGATATCCTGTGCCAAACTGCGCAAAAATGCTCTGACAGTTTCGGCTGGATTTTCAGCATCGGCCTGCCAATATTTGGCGGCCAATCCGGCGATAAAGGGCGAAGCCATTGAGGTACCAGATAACGATATATATCCGCCATCTTTCGATGTCGATAATATGTTTTCTCCCGGAGCCACAAGCTCGATATCTCGATCGTTGATAACATTTGGATCAGTAAGTGCATTGATGCCTCGAGAGCTCCAATCAGTAACAATAATATCTCTGGCGACTGCGCCGACTGCTACAACCTGACTATATGCGGCTGGATAATCAATACTATCAGGGAATGGCCCATCATTGCCTGCGGCCGCGACCAATAGGACGCCTTTGGTAGCAGCATACTCGACAGCATCCCTAATCAAAGATATATCTGTATCGCTACCAAAACTCATATTAATAATCTGGGCTCCGTCATTGGTAGCAGTATAGATGGCAGTGGCTATGTCATCAGACGAACAAGAACCGTTATCACGACACGCCTTAAATGCTAAAAGTTGTGCCGAGGGGGCAACGCCATATATGCCTTTTTGATCTGAGCCGGCATCTGCTAGCACAATACCTGCTACATGAGTGCCGTGACCGTTACGATCAAGGCATTTGCCATCAATAACGGCCACGCGACCGGTGAAATCCTTGCATCCGAAGATACGATTCTTTAAATCGGAGTGGTCGGTATTAACGCCGGTATCGATCACGGCCACCTTAACACCATCGCCGCCTGTCGTGGATGAAATTTTGGGGTCATTATAAACAATCTCGATACCCCAAGGTGTTTGATCTTCTGGCACAGGGCGCGCTATCGGTTTGCGGGCCTTTACTGGAGTTGTTTTTTGACTAACCTCTGCTGGTAGAATCTGAAGTGATCTAACTGGCTCAACTTCAACGCCGAGTAATTTTATGAGGCGAAACTGTAAGTCAGAAACATCGGCAGTGAAGCCGTTTTTAAATTCGTGTCTAGAACCCAACATGGTCTTTAAAAATTGGGCATCGGATTTAATTAAATAGCGCGATGATTCCGCGGCAAAAGTCTGAGGCACAAACAGTATAAAACCCCCGAATACAACCAAAAAAGTAGATAATCTGATATATTTCATTGTTGATAAGATTGTACCATATACGGGTCAAAAAAACTATGCACAGGCTAGCTACTAGTTTTATAGCTTAAAAAGGCCAAAAATATAGCGGCTATCAAACTCCCCTGCTGTAATGTCCACATATAATGATCGGTCATACCGATAATTATCAAAGCAACAAATTGAAAACATATAAATATCCTCAAGAAGTCCATTTTTTTCGATTGTAGCCAAAAATATCTAATAGATAAAAAACAAAATGCAAAGACCGACAAAAAACCAAAAGCACCAAGTTCGCTTAGCCACAAAAGAACAATATTATGAACCGGCTGAAACTGTCCAAAAGTAATATGTCGCACGCTGGTCACTAAATAGGGCACGAATTGACCAATGCCGAGGCCTCGCAGTGGATGCTCCATAAAAAATGACCAGGCGACTTTCATAAATAGCAAACGATCCTGAACCGCCGCTTCGTTTAGATTGAATGATATAAAACGTTCAGATAAAAACGGCCCATAGATAAGCGCAAGAACTCCAAATATAATGATCGGGAGAATAAAAGACAACCACGTCAATCTTTTTTTCTTATAAACAAAAAACCAGAAAAATAATAGTAAAATTTCAAGTAGCCAAATAATAATCGGGGTTCGAGAAAAAGTCAGCAATAAAGCCCAGGCCATAACGCCATAAATTACATACCAATACCATCTTCGATATTCAGGTCGCAAAACCCAAACGGCGACCATAAAAGAAAGAACAGCAAACAAATAAAAAGCTAGAATATTCGGATGTGGCAACGTTCCATATGCGCGTAATATCTTGTAGCCGTTCACAACAAAAACGGCAATATTATTTTGAGTAATCGCAAGCGGACTTTCCAAAAGAAATCGCAAACCGAGACTTTTTTGAAGTAATGACTGGAAAATCGCTATAACTGCTTGAAATCCACCGCCGACTAATATCACCGGCCACAGTCTATTAATAGTCAGTAGTTGCAAGCCACGCCAACGAAAATAATAATACAGCGCGCTATACTCCAATAGTTTTAAAGAACGATACAACGCAATCTTTGGTACCAAAGCGTAAAATATCGACAAAAAAGCGATCAATAAAAATATAATCAGGGCATAATCAAAACTTTTTAATCGTATAGTCGGTCTATTTTTAAAAAAATGGACAAATCCGAAAGCAATTAATATGAAAATAACAAAATCGCTTATGTAAATGAAGCCAGAGGTCCATTCCAAAAAAGGCAAAGCTCTAGTCGGTAACCAACCTAAGGGTAGCGGCAACCAACGGCCAAAAATAATCCGCGTTTGAAAAGGCAAAACCAGAAAAAAAAGATAGATAAACCAACGCTCGATTCGTACAAAACCACTCATAAGCATGATATTACCACAAAACCCCCTAGTACCAGGGGGTTTTGCTTTGACTTGAACACACAGCATCAATGAACAGAGTGCGCGCGGCTTATTCTGACTATAATGCTCTCTGAAAAAACGTAGACGAATTCTCATCAAGCATAAATACGTCGAGAACTACCATTCACGCAGCTCGGGGGTCCATATCAATGCGCCCTCAAGCTGTTTTAATTATAAAACTGGTTTAAATAACTGACTAGTGTGGATAATTTAGTTCTCTTGTAAAGTATGTCTTGTGTAGATTGGCTTGTGAGAGACTAGCTCCTCGTTTTTAAACCAAACGGCTATTTCGGTCTCTGCTTCCTCTGTAGTTGCCGAAGCGTGTATCAGATTAAAAACTCCGACTCCCTCTTCATCAGCGTAACGAAATGAGATATGAGCATAATCACCACGAATAGTGCCCGGAGCAGCTGATTTTGGTTCGGTGCCACCGACCATCTTGCGTACAACCTCAACTATATCTATGCCCTCGAGTACAAAAGCCACGATCGGACCAGAGGTTAACATCTCGATCATCATCTCTCGCACCTTCTCGCCGCGACGCTGTGCTAAGTCCTCGGTATAGTGTTTTTGAGCAGTATCTTTTTCTGATACTAACAGCTTCAATCCAATAAACTTGGCGCCAACCCGCTCAAAACGACTGATAATCTCACCGATAATACCGCGCTCAAGGGCGTCCGGCTTTAACAGCACGAGTGTCTTTTGTAATTTTGTGTTCATATATTTAGTGATTAGATTTACAAATAATAATACGCGACCATCATTTAGTCAATAAATTAAGCCGGATATATTTGACAAGCTACATCATCTGCGATTTTATACAAATATATAAATCTTTTACAAAGGTCGTGTAATATGGAGAAACAGCTAACAGCCATACCAACTGATTTTAATCATTGTCGAGAAGAAGGCTACGTCGCCTGTGGCATAAAAGGATTCCTGGTCAATAGTTTAGGTCATTGTTCGGAATGTGCTAAAAACGTGAAGGCCGCGACGATTCAATATGAAGCTTTTAAGGCCATGAATAAAACCCCATCTTTTATAAGGATGGCCTTATTTAATGTTCCTTTGATGCTCTTTCTTATGTTTAGCTTTTGCGTAACGACAGATATGGCACTAAGAGCATTCCCGTACATAGGAGAAATATGAGCTACGTCATCCCTTTGATTCTATTACTATCAGCGCCAGCTGCTTTTCTAATCACAGCGATGGTTACAACTACATTATTAGTGCAGAATAAAAATGTTTTTTATGTCGTTTCTGATTTTAACGGCTACAGAGATGACATGATATTCATAAAACGTTGTGTTTTTTACTTTATTTTTATAGCTAGCCTAAATATTATGCTCTTGCTATTACTCTATATGGCTAGTTCGGCACTATTGATGATCAGCAATTACTATTGAGCCGCCATCCGCCCCTTCTAAAGGGCGGATTTTATATCTTCAGCAAAGCGAAAGGTATCTTGCTGAAAAAATGGACTATGCCCAGATCGAGTTTGCCAACAAGACTGGGGATTAGACCAAAGAACCAAGCACCCCTTGGCAATATTATGGATATCAAACCAGAGCAAAAAGAAAACAACATAGTGATTGGTATCAATGGTAACAGCAGAATATTTGTCGGTAATGATATCAAAGAAATTGCCCGAAACTGAACTATCAACAACGGCGCTACCGCTAACTGGGCCGACACAGTTGTCGTCAAAGTCTCACGAATACCAAAGAAAACAGGCAATCGTATAGTCCAGCGCTTCAGCAAGGGACTAATATAAATTAAACCGGCAGTAGCTAAAATAGAAAGTTGGAAACCAACATCATAGCGACCGATATATGGATTATGCCACATCATTATTAACGCCGTTATGATTAAAGCATGTCCGCTAGCATACAATCGCCCATACTTTTGAGCTACCAAAAAGAGACTGCCCATAATTGCCGCCCGGATAATCGATGCTTGCAAACCAGTAACTACGGTGAATACCACTATACCAAAAAGAATAATCCAGAATGCATGTTGTCGCTTGATGATAAAAACCAAAAATCCAAAAACCGAAACAATAATAATACTGACATTATAGCCGGACACGGCCATGACATGACTGGTGCCGGTTATCCTGAATTCTTCTTGGACTTCAGCTGGCAAACGCTGACTACCGCCCAAAAGTGTGGCGATAAGAAAGGCTGATTCTGGTTTTGAGATACCACTCTCAATCCCGATCTCAAGTCTCTTTTTGATTACAAAACTTTTCTTCAAAAAATTCCGCTCAATATTCTGCCACCATGACAAAGCAATTGCATTTAAAACCTCAATTTTTGGATTTTGTATTATTACAAAAATACCGCGCGAAGCAAGATATGCCCGATAGTCAAACGTCTCGCTTGGTTTTGGTAATATTATCCTACCCTCGATCTTCAAAATATCTCCGACATTATATTGCTCTTCGGTCTTTGTTATTATCAAAATATCTTCGCTATCATACTCAATCGCCTTCAAGACGAGTTCCTGTCGATCTTCTTTTATGTTCGGTTCACTGACTATATAGCCGATAATAGCGATCCGTTGATCGATAAAACCATCAAGAATCCGATCTGAATTAAAAAAAGACTGCGTATGCCAAGCACCTAATAAAAAAGATAACCAAAGCACACCAAATCCGACTACAAACCACGCCCTCTGCCAAAAAAGTCCGGTCAAAACTATTGCACAAGCAAAAAGTATTAAAAAAACGGGCTTAGATAATGAAACAAAAGAAAAACAAATAATCCCGCCACATATCGCTAATACAATGTAAATAAAAAATCGGACTGGATGCATAGGCGCATTGAAGCATAGCCACCTTAAAAATAAAAATCGCCCCGATAGTTCTCGGGACGCTGGAGCCCTACTAATGACTCCGTTCTTCTTTCATTCTTTGCGAGCTGCTCTCTCCTTTTCTTTCTCTTGCTGTTGTTCAGCCAAGAATCTAAAATAGCCCTCTGTTACTCTTTTTGGATATGGATTGCCGTTATCATCCAATACTTCCGGAAGCTCAGATTTATCTTGCTTTGGTGGCGGGGGTGCTGTTTTTTGAACGACTTGATCTTCTGGGACTGACCGCTCAACCACGACCACGGTCTGTTGTGGAGGCGGTGGTGCTGGTGGGTGCAAACGCGAATCGATAATTCTTTTCACTTCAGTTCTGCCCAAGATTACTTTCTCACCACGACTGGCTTTTTGAAAGCATTCTTCATAATACTCAAGTGCCGCAGTATCCCAATCATTGAATTCGCCACGTTTTGATTGCCTTATCTCGTCCATACGATCTAAAGCTAGCTGTGCTTGATCATTTGTTATACCTTCATGAACTTGTCTGCTTTTCTTCTCAACTTCAGCATTCAATATCGGAGATATTCCAGTTGCTATTTTCTGAACTTCCGCGTCGCTTCGTTTAGTAACCGCTTCCTGAACATCAGCTGGGACATTCTCATGCCAAAAAGATTCAAATCTTGGTATGACAACTTTTGTCACTATCATAAAAATCAACAGCTCTCTCCGAAAGGGCAGATTCTTACTGGCAACTAGAAACCATGACAGGAAAATTACTATGACCATGACAGACCACCAGAAAAGTCCGCCGGAAACAATATTTGAGAATAAATACACAAAAAGGCTTAATTCTACAAATATAGCTATTAAACCAATCCTTGTAACTTGCAATCCTGGTTGATCGGTGTCACCTGTATTTTGTCGAAACATTATCGTTTCCTCCTCGATCTAATTTTTTGCCAGATCTTTCTAGCGCCCACAGCTATGGCAAAAGTAGCCACGGTAAATTTTAAATGCTTCATAAAGCCACCAAAATCAGACCATGAGTCCGCCCTTTGAGCCTGATTACCGGATACTAAGGCTGGCACCACTTGATGACTCCGATCTCTGCTAGAGCCGACAAGCGTAAAGATAGTAGCAAGAACTACTTGTACAGCACAAATTAGCATGAGAAATACAACTGTTAACTTATATGCCACCCCATCAGACAATACCTGTCCTCTAGCAGACGTTTCGGCAATACCAGCATACGATTCTGCTCTAAGTGAGAGAAACATAAAAAACAAACCGGCAACTAACGTCGTTATTACCCCATGCCATAGTGCTATTGCTCGTGCTGAGCTAGATTTGGCTAAAGGTACGCGTACTAGAAAAAATACCACTACGATAAAGTAGATCGTAAACAAAGTCCAAAATAAAATCATAACGCTTCCTTTCTATCCATATTTTATTCAATTGACAAAGATCAATTTACACATCAAAGATAACATAACATGACCAAAGAGACAAGCCTCTTGAAGAAAATAAATGCCCCGCGTTAGCAGGGTCAAAAAATCAAAAGCCCAGGATTCTCAAATAATCTCGGGCTTATATTTTTGAAACAAAGATTATGAAGGATAAACTTTTTTCAGAAGATCGAACTCTTTTTGGGTAAAAATTAAATTATAGTCATATGGTTGATTTAAGACCAAAGACAATCTCCTATATCGCACCAATCCGGGATTCGAATCTTGAGGATCTAAAGCAAGCCAGACTGAAAAACCTTTATGTTTACTTACATTCCAGGTTGCAATAGATTTGTTATCTGAAAAATAAATTTGTTTCCCCACAAATGCCACTTTTTGATTTTGAGAATAATCACGCATTACCACAGACAGACGATCGGATTCGTAGTTACCAAGCAAAAGCCAATTACATCCGGCCTCCGAAAAATTACAGGCAGGCTTTTGAGAAATCAGGCCTGCGTTGAATTTGATGTTTCCAACATTATTTGAGACAACTCCGTTATACCTTCGTTGCTCCTTGATATTCATGCCAATACTGACCCCAATCAAGATTAAGGCGACAGTCGCAATCAGTCCAAAGACTTTAATTTTACTTATTTCTTTCAAGGTACTACCCTCCAAACTCCAAATTTACTCGATATGAGTGTACTACTTACCTTTCTAGGCGTCAATTTTCTCTTTGAGATAGCTGACTAGCTCGTCGATGGCGATGCGGTCTTGGGCCATGGTGTCGCGGTCACGAACCGTGACTTTTTTATCGTTGAGTGAGTCAAAATCAAAGGTTACACAATACGGTGTGCCAATCTCGTCTTGGCGACGATAGCGTTTACCGATGGATTGTGTTTCGTCGTACTGACAGATAAAATATTTGCGGAGTTTTTGAGCCAGTTCTTTGGCTGGCTTTGATAGTTCTACTTTTTTGGACAATGGCAAGATGGCGACCTTGATCGGCGCTAGTGCTTTGGGCAACCGCAAGACAATCTCTTTTTCATGCGCAGAATCATCATCACCTGAACGCGTTTCGACTTCGTCATAACATGACAATAGCACCGCTAGCATCGTACGATCAACTCCGAGCGATGGTTCGATGACATGCGGCCAAAATTCTTCGCCTGATTCGGCATCACGGTATGGCGCTTCTTTAAAATGATTTTTTAGATCAAAATCGGCACGATAAGCCAAGCCATACAGCTCTTTTTTACCAAAAGGATAATCAAACTCGACATCTATAGTCCGCTGACTGTAGTGCGCGCGATCTTCAGGCGCGATCTCGGTATATTCGGTTTTGGATTCATCGATACCGACCGCTTTGATCCATTTTTTCATCTCACCAAGCCAGTGATCAAAATATTGCTGCCATTCTTCAGGTTTTACAAAATATTCTACTTCCATTTGCTCAAATTCTCGCGTGCGAAAGATAAAATTGCCGGGCGTGATCTCGTTGCGAAATGCTTTGCCGATTTGAGCGATACCAAACGGCAATTTTAGGCGCGTGCTATCTGTAATATTTTTAAAATCAACAAACATTGCTTGTGCCGTCTCGGGACGCAAAAAAACTTCGTTCACCTTTTCCTCAGATGACTTGCCCGCCGTAGCTTCAGAGGAGGCGGGGCCGAGAAAAGTTTTGAACATCAGATTAAATTGTTTGGCTTCTGTAAATTCTTTATTGCCGCAATTCGGGCAACTCAGATGAGGTAGAATTTTATCTGTGCTAGAACTCACGATTTCATTCTCTTTCATATAACCTGCAATCAATTCGTCTTGGCGATAGCGAGCGTGGCATTTTTTGCATTCAACCAATGGATCAGAAAAGCCACCAACATGGCCACTGGCCTCCCAGACTTTGGGATTCATAATAATGGCGGCATCAAGACCGACCATATCATCACGTTCTTGGACAAACATCTGCCACCACAGTTTTTTGATGTTATTTTTTAGTTCCACGCCAAGCGGACCGTAGTCCCAACTATTCGCCAGTCCACCATAAATTTCAGAACCGGGAAACACAAAACCGCGACGCTTACACAGTGATATAATCTTTTCCATGAGGTCATTAGACATAAAGAAAATACTAGCTAATTATTTCATTATTCACAAGCACATTTGACAAATATCTTCAGAAAT
>CAYUQA010000067.1:0-5683 GCA_964446135.1 uncultured Candidatus Saccharibacteria bacterium
TGGAAATGAGTCCGAACTTTTTGGTATAATGACCACCCCGTTAGAAATTACACCGTTGGTCATAGTTGATTTTAATTGGTTCCAAATTTTAATTCTGCGACAATCTGGCCCTCGTTATTTCTAACGGGGTCCACAAATAACAAACACTTGACTCACGGTCAAGTGTTTGTTATTATTAAGCCATTCAAATTCGAAAGGAGTTTTAAAAATGACTACGACTCCACATGCGGGCGTATACGTGCTCACACGCCGTGAGCGAGAGATAATCAAGCTGATCAGCGAGGGGAACTCTAGCAAGAAGATAGCTAAAATGCTATCGATCAGCCACAGAACTGTAGAAGCGCACCGAGCGAACGTCTATCGCAAGCTCGGCATGAACAACGTACCAAAACTGGTACAATATGCAATCAAGGTCGGTATAGCGAAGATTGACTAGGTAGGTCTGGTCGGCACAGGGTAGGTGCTGATCGAAACCGCCGGGGAACAGAAGAAATTCTATTCCCCGTATTTTTTTGGAAAAATATTTGCATTTCCTTTATTTTATGGTATAGTTAGATCAATATCACATATGCTAAAAGGATCACGAGGCCCAAGACGACCACCAGAACCAAGAGTGCGAATGAACAGGTTTATTCGTTCCACAGAGGTAACTGTAATCGACAATGAAGGTCAAAATCTAGGAATATTACCGATACAAGAGGCGCTTCGTTTAGCAGAGGAGCGAGGGCTCGATCTTGTTGAGGTCGGCCCGACAGCCAAACCACCTATCACAAAAATTCTCGATTTTGGTAAATATATGTACCAAAAAGAGAAAAAAGAGCGTGAAAATAGGGGAGTCAAAAACCACGCCCAAGAAATGAAGGCGGTACAGATAGGGTTCAAAACCGGACAGCATGATCTGGAGATACGCGCCCAACAGATAGACAAATTCTTAGAAAAAGGTTATCGTGTCAAAATCGACATTAGGCTACGCGGTCGTGAGCGGGGCATGGGCCAGATAGCGCGACAAAAGCTAGAGGCATTCCTACATGTCATTACCCAGCCACATACAACTGACGGTATGATCAAATCGACACCACGCGGATTTACTATACAGATCCAAAGCGATAAAAAACAACATGGCAAGAAAACTGAAAACATCTAAATCAGCCCTCAAACGCTTCCGCTTTACCAAAAGCGGCAAAGTTACTCACCGCGCTCCGAATATGAACCACTTCAATGCCAAAGATACCGGCCGTGAGCGTCGCGGCAAAAGAGGCGAGCGTTTGCTGGCCAAAGCCAACTACAAAGATATCCGCAACCTAATGCCGTACAAGTAAAAAATTAGAGGTTTTAGATTAGTTCAGTTCGAGGCAACGTCGAGGATAGGAGCGAGGTGTGGTAATACCACATCGAGTGAGTACCAGAGACGTTGACGAAGAAATGGGGTAATCTAAAGACTCTAAAATTATGCCGCGAGTTAAACGAGGTACCACCGCCAACAAACGACGTAAAAATTTGCTCAAATACGCAAAGGGTTTTATGTGGACCCGCAGTACCAAATACCGCCAAGCAAAAGAGGCACTTCTTCATGCTTGGAGTTTTGCCTTTAACGACCGTCGCAAGAAAAAAGGCCAATTCCGTCGTCTCTGGCAAATACGTATCAATGCCGCCGCTAGACAGCACGGTCTTTCATATAGCAAATTCATATTTGGTCTCAAAAAGGCCAACATCGGCATAGACCGCAAGATCCTCTCTGATCTCGCCGAACATCAGCCACAAGTTTTCGAACAAATCGCGACACAAGCAAAAGCCCAACTCTAAAAAGAATCGCTCCGATCATCGCCGGAGCGTTTTTTATATGGAATTTAGCAATGGAAGTAAATTACTTCTACTTCTTTAAAGATTCGTGCTTTTGATGCTCGCTCTATCGAGTACCCAAAATATTCACGAAAAATTGCCTGTAAGTCTCGCGCAAAAGATCGCGCCTTTCGTTTTAAGCCCTTAAATGATGGGGTAAGCCCAGTCGTAAGATAGGCATTAAACTCATCCCGATAGAGAGACGAATGATACCCCATTTTCTTCAGTAAATTATAAAAAACAGGAGCATCTTCCGCACGAGTTCTTAAATAACGAATAACTATCTTCCTATACTCGGGATAAAGGTAAAAAAGCGCGTGTATGAATTCATGACGAAGCGTTGAGAGGCTATTTTTCTCTGCATTGATAGCAACGATATAAAATGACTTCCGCCGCTTAAAGTAATCACGGAAGAGATCTAAAAATAATTTCTCTTTTTCGATAAGTGGATCGAATTTACCACGATAGAATGGTTTTAATGAGGATGGCTTTAGATTATATCCATCCCAATCCGTATAATAGGTAAATGCGCCGTACTGATTAGCATACCAATCGGCATATTCTGTATGTGTAAAAGCTTTATTTTTAAACTCAGGCGATTCTTCAAATTCGGCAATACGCAATAATGTCGATGTAAGATCATACTGTCTGGCAAACACAACTAAAAAGATTTTCGGTTTTGTTTTTGATGTCATAATGCCTCCTTTCTCAAATATTAAATAACAAGCTCACTGTCAGCATAACACGGTTTGCCAAAACTTCTAATTTATGGTATCTGTATGCTAGCTTAAAAATCGAAGGAGATATCTATGCGAAGAGCTACGTTGGTTGTAAAAGCTTTAGTCTATTTACTGGCTATTGGATCTGTCTCATCTTTGTGGGCCCAGACGATACCTGAACATGCCAAAGACAATGTTCCTCAAAAACAGACTGGTTGGTTTGCTACTGGGCACACGCATCCCAAAAGCGAAGAGGATAAGACGATAGACAAGAAATCAGAAGACTACCAAAACGGCGATGTCTTTGCTGTATGGTATTATGGCTTTGTAGCAGGCTCGGCAGGCGTAACGATAACCATCCGATATGAAACCTTACTGCGTGAAGAAGATAAACAAAAAGATGGTAAAACCGAAAGAGGTAAGCTTAGGAGAGGTCCGGAGTTCTTGCTAGTCATTAACTCTTTCGGTGGTCGAACGCAATTCGGCTATCTTGATAAAAAAGAACAATTCCGGCCATACGAAGTCACTGACATGGAGGCAGTTAGAAATTTTAAAAATCGATCTATCGGCGAATTGATCGATAAAAAAGATATGCCAGATAGCGCCGAGGAAGCCCTAATTTTATTCCCCGTACTCATAGAAAAAATCGGCTACAAATTTGAGATACCAACAAAGGCCCCAAGAAAGCCGGATGAGAGAAAAGAATAATAAATAACCTCTTTCGTGAGCATCCATTATCGATCGCCATCCAAAGGCGGTCGTTTTTATTTGCAGCGCCACGGAGAATCGAACTCCGATTGACGGCTTGAAAAGCCGCTGTCCTAACCGTTAGACGATGGCGCCAAAAAGACTGCGCAGTGTTAGCGTCGCCGAGTTAAAAGAGAAATAATCTTGCAAATCATCTCTTTTATTTAACCACTGCGCAATAATGACTGAATTTTAACGATAAAATTGAAAAATGGCAAGTTTTGAGATAGAATCCGTCCATGCGAATACTCGGATTTGAAACATCCTGTGATGATACAGCCGTATCGGTAATTGAAATAAAAGATCAAATAGTCAGTATCGAATCTAATGTCATCTCATCACAGATTTCGGTGCACGAGCCATATGGCGGTGTTGTGCCATCTTTGGCCGCGCGAGAGCACCTCAAAAATCTCAATCCGGTCCTGACTGAAGCATTGGCAAGAGCAGATACTACACTCGAGGATATTGATCTCATCGCCACCACCAGCGGCCCCGGTCTCATCTCATCACTCTTGGTCGGCACAACCTTTGCCAAGACATTAGCGTGGAAATTTAAAAAACCGATCATCGGCGTCAACCATATCGAGGGTCATATCTATTCAAATTTTTTAGAAAACAAGAAAGATAAGAATAATGCATTAGGAATAATGAATAGTGAACTAACAGAAAAGACTGATATTTTTCCGATTTTGTGTCTGATCGTTTCCGGCGGGCATACGGAACTTATTCTGATGAAAAATCATGGCGAATACGAGCTCATCGGGCGAACTGTCGATGATGCCTCTGGTGAGGCCTTTGATAAAATCGCCCGCTTACTGGAACTCGACTATCCGGGCGGTCCGGTAATTTCAAAATTAGCTGAAGGTTTTGATCCCGCCGATTCACCAGTTAAAATTTCTCTGCCGCGACCAATGTTGCACTCGAAAGATTTTAATTTTTCTTTTTCCGGGCTCAAGACCTCGGTGCTTTACTATCTACGCGACCACAGGGACGAATACAGCTGGCACGAACTCCAAAAAGCAGTCGCTTACGAAGCACAGAATGCCATCGTCGAGACACTAGTCACGAAAACCATCAAAGCGGCAAAGAGATATAAGATAAAAACTGTACTATTAGCCGGCGGGGTCTCGGCCAACAAACTCCTACGTAAAAACCTTGGCGATGCTTGCCGTAAAAATTGTTTTGACTATCTCGAACCTAATCTGGCCTACACAACCGACAATGCCGCTATGATTGCGCTGGCCGGCTATTTTAATTACAAAAAATTAGAAAAAGAAAATCGGCTCGGCGAGACCGATTGGTCTCGCGTTCGAGCCGATGCGAATTGGGAGTTGGTTTAGCCAGAAGATTACAGATATTGTTCTTTGTCGCAAAAATTACACTTACGACGTGAAGTCTCGCCGTCGCCTATAATATTGCTTATTGCCATTCTATTACACCCTCTACAGGGATAGAGAAAGAACTTACTATAGCCGCTCCATCCAAAAGCCTTAAAAGCACCCACGCAGTAAGCTCCCTCCCGCAATATAGCAAAGCGGATCAAAAGCCAGAGAATAAGACCTCTTTTTGGAAGTAGCTGACTTGCGTAAAAATCAGCGACAAGTTCACGCTGACCCTTCTTCTGATTTTTGGGATCTATGATCTATATAGACATCGCCTGTCTTCAGATCCCGACCGAGATAAACTCTGTTATCGGTTGGACATAACACTATTCGACCAACTAGATGTCGCTCATCCCTCGTTAAATCTCCGCCATCCATAACTCAATCCTCCGTTCTTGAAAAAAACTCGCAATACAGATACAATATAATAACATCATAAGACTCGAAATGTCAACAGAACTTCCAAAAACATATAGTCCAAAAGATCACGAGGGTGCGATCTATAAAAGATGGCAAGAAAGCGGTTTTTTTAATCCCGATAATTTACCTGACCGCACCGAACCATTCACCATCATCATGCCGCCACCCAATGCCAACGGCGATCTTCATGCCGGCCACGCGCTCTTTATAACACTCGAAGATATTATGATCCGCTACGCTCGCATGCGTGGCAAGAAAGCGCTCTGGATTCCGGGCGCTGACCATGCCGGTTTTGAAACGCAGATAGTATATGAGAAAAAATTAGAAAAAGAAGGTCGCTCGCGGTTTGAGATTCCACGCGAACAACTCTATCAAGAGATTTTTGATTTTACCCAAACCAACAAAGAAAATATGTACCAGCAGATCCGTCAACTCGGCGCCTCTTGCGACTGGTCGCGGGCCAAATTTACTCTTGATCCAGATGTTGTAGCAGAAGTCCAAAAGACATTTGTCAAAATGTTTGATGATGGACTGGTCTATCGGGGCAAACGCATCATCAACTGGTGTAACAAACAC
>CAYUQA010000068.1:0-11452 GCA_964446135.1 uncultured Candidatus Saccharibacteria bacterium
TTTCGTTTGTTGTGCACTATGCCCGTTGATTTTGCACAGCCTTTTTTTCGTCTTCTTGGCGCGCACAATGAATTATCCGGCAGATATACAAAGATCGATATCGGTTCATATGTCGCGCACTCGCTTAACGGTGAAGCACGAGAGATTTTTGATGAGGCGATAGCGGAAGGCCACAAACGTTATGAACAACTTTTGACTTGGGATGTTGCTAAAGAACAAGCACGCTGGGAGCTGGCTTATGCCTTCAATACCCGATTCTTTATGACGATCTCTTTGCGAGAGATTTTAAAATTCATCGGACTCGAGAATGTCTCAACCCGACATACCCGCGATGAATTTTGGACGATTCGTGATCTTTTTCGAGATATTATAAGGACATGGACGCCGTGGATCTATAATTCATTTGAGAAGAAAACGCACGCAATGGATTTCTCGTGGGTTGAGAAATACAGCACTACGGACTCATGGGTTCCTAAGCTTGATGCTATCCGTGTGTTGGACAAGGGACGGATCACTCTGATAGAAAAATACGGAACCGAGAGCATAGTAAGGAAATATCTCAAAGACTTTCCCGATCCGGCAAAGGCATTTGGTCACGCTGGCATGATATTTGATATGTGTATGCCGATCTTTGTCTTTAGACAGCTAGTTCGTCATCGCTATGCGCATTGGTCTGAAATTACGCCGGATTTCGACAGAATTGTTGATGAACGTTTGTTTTTTGAGCCGACTGAATTTTGCCGTCAGACCGGAAAAGTAGGCCATTATGTTTTTACGCCGCAAGAAGAGGATCAGAATAAACTCATTGCCGAATACATGCGGGAGACGATTGACCTTGCCTGTAATCGCTATAAGCGTTTGCGAGTGCTCGGTGTTCCGCAGGATATTGCCAGTAAAATCTTGCCGTATCGGTTCTATGTAGATGTTGGTTTGACCATATGCCTTGAAAGTTTGTTTAATCTTTTCTCGCTACGCACTGATAGTCATGCGCAGGAAGAAACAAAACAATACGCCAAGGCAATCTGGCCGATGTTTGTGGAGGCTTTCCCGTGGGCCGCAGTCATTTATGCGAAATACTTTTCGTATAGTGATTGGGACCAGATCAAAAAACTTGAGAATGTCTCTACGGCCGTGCGATAGCACGGCCTCTTTAATTTAACGCTGTCAATCTTTTTTAATTGTGGCAGTACGTGTAGGCTACTATGAGATCTTTTCTAAATTATACTATTTGAGAGGTTTAAGTATGAATAAAAATGAGCTCATTCTGATTCTGCAAAATTTAACTGATGATGAGCTTGCCTCATGCGGACTATACCGTGGTATGTCCTGTCTATCTGACACAGCTATCGTTGGGCATATGAAGAAGGGTAATATTATAATTGATCCTTTTGAGGATGCAAATTTATCCACTAGTAGCTATGATTTGCGTCTTGGTGAATATTTCTGGCGTGAGCAGAGGCCCGATCCGAATCTTATGGATAACTTTTTTAATCCTTATTCAAAGGATTCAGTCAAAAAGATTTGGGGTGATAAACCTCAACATGCACAGCCGGGTAGTTATTTTTTAGAGAGGCATAATTTTGGAGCCGAAAATATCAATCCTTCTGACCGTATTATCTATATAGCTCCTGGTGAGACGATTTTGGCTCATACTGAAGAATTCATTGGTGGTTGCAATGGACGCGTAACGTCTATGATGAAGGCGCGTTCGTCTTGGGGTCGTTGCTTTATCACGGTTTGTAAATGTGCTGGTTGGGGTGACGTGAATTATATCAATCGTTGGACATTGGAGATAACTAACAACTCAAGAGACTATGGCATCCCTTTACTTGTAGGCATGCGCATTGCGCAACTTGTTTTTTTTAATGTTGAGCAAATTCGCGGTGCCGGTTATGGAGCATCTGGTAAATATCAAACTTCAGAGAACTTAAAAAAAGTGAAAAGTGGTTGGTCTCCCGAAGATATGCTTCCACGCATCTACAACGATAGAGAGATAAGGGCAAAAAACTCGCATAACCCATCCTCCTAAGGACGGGTTTTTATTTTCCCTGAATTTTGCTACATTAAAGCTATGAAATATACTCCGACTATCGGGCTCGAGATTCACGTTGAGCTGAAAACAAAGACAAAAATGTTTTGTGATTCGCTCAATGATCCTGACGAACGACATCCAAATGTTAATGTTTGTCCTGTCTGTATGGGTCATCCCGGTACTTTGCCGGTACCCAACGAAGAGGCGCTCAAAAAGCTGATTCAAGTTGGGCGTGCTTTGAATTGCGAGATTGCGCCATTCTCCAAATTCGATCGCAAAAATTATTTTTATCCTGATTTGCCGAAGGGCTATCAAATTTCACAGTATGATCTGCCGTTGTGTGTCGGTGGTTGGTTACATATAACCAACAAAAGCGGTATTACCAAAAAAATTCGTCTCGAACGCATTCACCTTGAAGAAGATACCGGTCGTTTACAGCACACGCCTGATCGTAGCGGTAGTCTGATTGATTACAATCGCGCCGGTGTGCCCTTGATGGAACTCGTCACCAAAGCTGACATTGATGACCCGCTTGATATCGAATTTTTTGCAAAAGAATTACGTTTATTACTGCGCTATATTGGTGCTTCGGATGTAAACATGGAGAAGGGCCAGATGCGCGTCGAAGTAAATATTTCTATCAAACCAGAAGGCACTGAAAAATTTGGCACCAAAGTTGAAATCAAAAATATTAATTCGATTGGCGCGGCGGTCCGGGCGGCGCAATTTGAAGTTGTGCGTCAAACTGCAGCGCTTGAAGCGGGAGAAAAAATAATCCAAGAAACGCGGGGCTGGGACGAAGAACAAGGCGCGACCTTTAGTCAACGCATCAAAGAAGGTTCGGCTGATTACCGCTATTTCCCAGAACCCGATATCCCACCGCTACGATTTTCGGCCGAATATATTGCTGAATTAGAATCTGAACTTCCAGAATTGCCACATCAACGCCGTGAACGATTCAAAAAACTCTATCTGATCAATGACGCACAAGCGGAAGTTTTTGCAGTCGCGCGACATCTAGGCGATTACTACGAGCAGATTATAAGTGAATTAAAAGAATGGGATTCTTTTGAGCATAAAAATTTACAGAAAATTAGCGAAGAGCATCAAGAAAAATTATTTACTCTCACTGCGAACTATATCATCACCGAATTGCCGCCTATTTTAAATATGTCCGGCACTGAAGTGGATGAGATCCAAGGCATTAATATTACGCCGGCGCATTTTGGCGAGTTGATAGTTCGTATTTTTCACAAAGAGCTATCTTCGACCAATGCCAAGATTGTACTCAAAGAAATGGCCGAGACTGGTGAAGGACCCGAACAAATCATGAAAGAGCATGATCTTTCGCAAGTCTCTGATGAGTCCGCGCTGATTGAGGCAGTGGATCATGTCATTGATGCGCAACCCAAAGCCGTCGAGGATTACAAAAAAGGCAAAACCGAAATTTTAAAATTCCTCATCGGCCAAGCGATGTCCAAAACAAAAGGCAAGGGTAACCCGGAAGTCCTCGCTAAAATTTTCGCCGAAAAACTGAAGAGCTAGTTTACAAAATATTCTAATCATGATATATAAATATTAAGTCAATTTTTTTGGGAGGCGTCGGGTTCTGTAGGGGAGCATCCAATTATTATTGGGCTCCCTTTTATCTTATAAAATCTTTCGTTATTTCAATAACTTTAGTAGAATTTACCCAATGAATGCGTGGGTCTTTTTTAAACCATGTCAGTTGGCGGCGGGTGAGTTGGTAATCATGTAAATCCACGAGACGGATCATTTCTTCTTGTGGTATTTTTTTTTCCAAATACTCAATTACTTCGCGATAGTGAATGCCCGACAGCGATGGCAGGTTTTTGTCATATCCTTTGGTGAGTAAATTTTGAACTTCTTCGATCAGGCCATCGGCAAGCATTTTTTGGGTGCGCTCGGCGATGCGCTCTTTGAGGATTGCTTCATCGACATCAATTCCGAGAAAAAGGGGATCGTAAAGCGGTTCACCTTTGGTGCGTTGTGTGGAAAATGGTTTGCCGGTCGCTTCGATGATCTCCAGCGCTCGGATAATTCGGCGTTTATTGTGTGAATCGATATACTTAGTAACTTGAGGGTCACGCTGTATTAATTCTTTCCATAACTCTTCTGTGCTTTTTGCTTGATACTTAATACGTAATACATTGTTTGGTGGTACTTCAGGTATTTGCCAATTGTCGATAATGGCATAGATGTACAATGCCGTTCCGCCGACAAGGATGGGCAATCCTGCCTGCCGGCAGGCAGGTTTCTCACGGGCGATAATTTCAGCGATTGCTTGTTCTGCAAGTGTTTTAAATTCCGAAAGCGAGATAGTCTGATCAGGATCAGCAATATCGATGAGATGGTGTGGCACGAGTGCTTGCTCCTCGGGCGATGGTTTGGCAGTTCCTATATCCATGCCGCGGTATATCGCCCGCGAATCAGCCGAGATGATCTCGCCGTTGTATTCTTGCGCGAGCTCAAGCGCCAGCGCACTTTTGCCCGATGCCGTCGGCCCGACAATGACGATAAGTTTTGGCAACTTGTTGTTTGGCATTGATCGGTTTATTATTGAATAAATCTTGATGTTTGAAAAGGAGGAAAATAATGGCAGACGAAGGGCAGTTTTGGACGTTTCGCAGAAAATATCTCACGCTCATTGTATTCATAATGAATGCTGATGTGCTGATGACCATTTTAAAATATCATGGTTTCTCGCCAGTACTTATTTTTAGCGTTGTAATGACTGTGTCAACGCTCGAGTTGTTCTACTGGTATAAATTTATTGGAGAGGCGATTCAGGCGTTCTTAAAAACTCAACCAGTACAACACCAAATAGATTTTGGTAAAAAAGTCGCATGGGAACTTTCAAGAGCGGGCATTTTGGAATTTGTAAAGCAACATTTTATTCGCCTTTACTATAAAGCAAATGATGAGAATTCAAGAGTAGTTAGATTGATTAAAACTTACGGTCATTTTGCAATTTGGGCTATTGCTGCCTCTCCGTTTCCGACAGAACGATTTTTATGTTTGATATTTTGTCGAATATTTAATTGGCGCCGTGGCTTTTATTCTCTACTTATCGCAAATACACTCCACTTTCTGGTGGTATATGGTCTTCTCGATCTGGCAAGTAAGATGTATGGATCTTTATGTAAACTGGTCTCCTAAAACGAGACCTCTATTTTTTATGCAGGATTTCTTCGAGGAGGGTTTTGGTAAATTCCTCGATGTGGATCATACCCTTATCGCCTATACCGCGCGCGCGGACGGCAACGGACTGGGAATCCATTTCTTTGTCGCCGACGATGAGTAGATAGGGAATTTTTTGTAGTTCAGCTTCGCGAATTTTTTTGCCTATGCTGTCGTTTTTATCAAAACTTTCACAGCGAATATCATGCGCTTCAAGCATAGTGCCGATTGTATAGGCGTATTCATTGTGCTTCTCGCTGATGGGTAATATCGCAATTTGCACCGGCGCGAGCCATGTCGGAAATGCGCCGGCGTAATGTTCGATGAGATTGGCCATAAAGCGCTCGATTGAACCCATAATCGCGGCATGAACCATAACGATGCGTTCGCGCTCGCCTTTTTCATTGATGCAGGTCAGATCAAACCTTTCTGGCTGTGCCATGTCGAGTTGAATTGTCGCGACTTGATGTTCGCGGCCGATGGCATCATGCGCCATGAAATCCAATTTTGGTCCGTAGAATGCGGCTTCACCAGTAGCTTCGTAGAATTCTGTATTATGTTCTTGCGCTACTTCGCGTAGAATAGACTCGGCTTTTTGCCAGACTTTTTTATTGCCGATATATTTTTTAGATTGTGCCGGATCGTGGAGTGACAGGCGCAAGCGCAATTTAAATCCGAACGTTTCATAAAATGTATGAACTATATCCCATATATGGTTTAGCTCTGTTTTAACATTGCCCATACGGCAAAAGACATGCGCGTCGTCTTGCGTGATAGCGAGTACACGTTGAATTCCGGAAAGCTCGCCAGTTTGTTCGTCGCGGTAGACTTTGGTCGTGCTGGCATAGCGTTGAGGAAGTTCGCGGTAGCTCCACTGTTTGCGGGCGTAGATTTGCGTGTGATGCGGACAGTTCATTGGCTTCATTGCGTATTCATGTTTCTCACGAGTTTTGATGCGGAATAATCCGTCTTTGAATTTTGCCCAATGACCGCTGGTGACGTAGAGATCTTTTTTGGTGATATGCGGAATGTCCACTTGCTGGTAGCCGTATGTTTTGCGTAGTTGCCAAACGTAGCTGTCGAGTAGATTGCGGACGGTGGTGCCTTTTGGAGTCCAGAGCGGTAGTCCGGCGCCGACTAGATCAGAGAAGGTAAACAAATCTAATTGCGGCCCTAATATTTTGTGGTCGCGTTTTTTGGCTTCTTCCTGCATGGCGATATATTTTTCTAATTCTTCGCGGGTCGCGAATGCCAAACCATAGATACGGGTGAGCATTTTGTTTTTTTCATTGCCACGCCAATAGGCACCAGCGGTGTGGGTAATTTTGAAGGCATCTGGTTTTATCTCGGAAGCATTCTCGACATGACCGCCTTTGCAGAGGTCGACATAATTACCAGATGAATAGACTGTGAGCGGCTTGCTTTCTTTTGAGAATTCATCGATCAATTCGAGCTTATATGGGTTGTCTTTGAAAATTGTGCGTGCTTCATCGGCCGAAACCTCGCGATGTTCAAAACCATGCCACGTTGGCAAAATTTCGCGCATTTTGGCTTCGATGCGTGGCAGATCGTTTTCAGTGATACCCCCTTTGTCACCTTCGCTCGGAGAACTTCGGCGCCCGAAGTCGAAGTCATAATAAAAGCCGTTGTCAATCGCTGGACCAATGGCGCGTTTGGCATCCGGCCACAATTCCAAAACCGCCGCCGCCAGTAGATGAGCAAGTGAATGTCGAAGATTTTGGAGATTATTTTCCATAGAGTATTCATATATCATAGCAAAATATGCATCCCTCATATATATTGACTTTTCTTAATTTAATTGATATGACTAGTGGTATCGATACTTGGTATAAAGTCCAAGTAATTCATTGAAATTTGGAGGAACTGCTCATGAAAAAAACATGAGACTGTCCAAGAAAATTCGAAAAGCGCAACAGGTGGTCAGCGGAACGATATCGCTGCAACCTTGGTGCAAACCATTCCTACGGATCTTTTTTTGATCATCAAAATGAGTAGCTATTGACTGTTTCGATCAAATTTGACATTTTATAGTCACTTTTCCACAACTACCCCAATTTGCCCTAAGTGTTATGATGAAACTATGAGGACCACATTAGTTCCAATTATTATGATAGTGTATAAAACCAATGATGGTTGGCGTGGTTTTTGTCATCCTTATGATGTGACTTGCAATGCTGAAACCCAAGCACTTGCAAAAGAAAGACTAGACAACTTAGTCGCATTATACGAAGATGGTTTAAAAAAATACAAGAATCCAAAACACCTAATTATTAAGAAATTGTCTGACGAAGAAGATAGAAATATGTTTAATAAATTTTGGCCAAAAATCTTAGAGGATATACATAAAAAAAGAGTATCTAGTTACAAAGAATATATAAGTCAACCGGTGGATATAGAAAGAAAAATCCCAATAAGGGGATACCCTTTCATTGGCTATTCTCAAAGACCTTTGTCCATGTAGTTTTGCTTTGTCCAAACCATCTCGGATAAATTTCAAAGATTTTGTAAAAGCAGTAGTGGTTTTTGCTGTTGAGAAAGGTTTCCACTGTAAATATTATCCAACCTCCGGTTCTGCTAGAAGATTTGACTTATTCCATAAGCGAGAGGATGAAGTGCCTTTCGATATGTGGGTAGTACACGAAGATTTAAGAGAGCGAAAAATATACACTCAAGATCTCAAGAAAGCCTGCGATAAACTTGGAGTTACTGTACAAGATTTTGAAGATTTAATTAAGAATAAATTTAAAATCAAGTAATGTGTGTGCTCGCTAGAGATTGGCGACCAGTCGCGTGTTGTCGATCGCTGGACCAATAGCCCGCTTGGCATCCGGCCACAATTCCAAAACCGCCGCCGCCAGCAGATGTGCGAGTGAATGCCGAAGATTTGAGAGATGAGATTCCATAGACCTATAAATCATAGCAAAATAAGCCTATTATTTATATATTGACGAAAATTAATAATTATGATATAGTATAATATTGAAGAATGTGGCACGGCACTCGACAAAAGGAGATTAACTGTGGAAAATAAATATCTAATTGACAAACCAGCGGAATTGCTTGCGATTGAAGCTTTGGATGAAAAACTCAAAGAGTATAGTAAACGATACTCTTTGTACATGGCCCCGGAGTTACAGATGGGTACCATCTGTAAGCATTATATCTTAAAAGCAGTTTTGGAACGAGGGTCTGTAACTTATGACCGAATGTTCCTTGAGCTGAGTAAGCTATATGGAGGAAGTATGCACCAAGACAAATTCATCAATGCCTTTGCGGTTATAAAGGCATATTGTGAAGGTCGAGAAGATGAGGTTATACATCGCTAACTATAAGTTAGCAATCAGTCTGGCGTTGTCGCAGAGAAGTTTGGGGGCGCCGGTGCTGGCGTCGAGTTTACCGGTGAGGACGAGGACGGCGTTCTCTTGGAAAATAGTCGGGAATTGAGTCAGTACTGTCGGAAAGACAACGACCTCGATGCGCGAGGTCATGTCTTCGATGGTTGTGAAGAGCATATTCTTACCAGTCTTGGTCAGGATTGGCTTGATGGTAGTAATCATGCCGGCAATCTTAATGCCGGTTTTCTTTTTGGCCGAAAGGACATCTTTGATACTGATGATATCAGGATCGTTGATGCGACTGGTAAATTCTTTGAGTGGGTGATCGGAGATAAAAAGTCCAAGCAGTTCTTTTTCCCACATAAGTTTTTCTGTTCGTCGTGTAGGTTCAGCATCAACGAGCCGGATCTCTGGTTTTGTGGCGGTATCAAACATATCAAAGAGTCCAGTCTGTTTGGTGCTGGTGATTTTTTGTTGTTCGCGAGAATACTCTAAAAGCGGGTCAATATTGGCAAGCAGTTGCCCACGTTCACCTAGTGGGTCAATGGCGCCACAGCGTACCAGACTCTCGAGAGATTTTTTGTTGAAGTCTCGATTGTGCACTCGGCTAGCCAAATCGGTAATCGAAACAAATGCACCGTTGTTCTGGCGTTCGTTGATAATCTCGCGAACAATATTGGCACCGACGTTTTTGATAGCGGCCAAACCAAAACGTATTTTGCCTTTATTCTCACCTGTCATTACGACTGCAAAATCCTCCATGCTTTCGTTGATATGTGGTGGTAAGACTGCGATATCCATTGATCGACATTCTTCGATCAGAAAAGCGGTACGTTCAATATCGCCGGAAGCCGAGTTGAGGAGCGCGGCCATAAACTCTATCGGATAATATGCTTTGAGATATGCAGTTTGATAGCCGATCAGTGCATAGCAGGCGGCGTGGGATCGATTAAACCCATAGCGCGCGAATGGTTCGATGAAATCCCAGACTTTTTGAGCAGTGACTTGTTCGACTTTGTTGGCGATCATGCCGGCGATCAATCTTTCTCTTTGTTCCTCGAGGAGTGATCGGATTTTTTTACCGACCGCTTTGATGAGCATGTATCCTTGGGCGAGTGTAAAGCTGGCAAGCGTGTTGGCGATTTGCATGAGCTGTTCTTGATATACTATGATGCCGAATGTGTTATTTAAAATTGGCTCCATCAGCGGATGCAGATAAGTCACAGCTTTACGGCCGTGTTTGCGCTCGATATATTCTTCAACCATACCGGCATCGAGTGGTCCGGGGCGATAGAGCGAGACCATGACGATGATGTCTTCCATGTTGTTTGGTTTGAGCGCTTTGAGGTAGCGTTTCATGCCTGACGATTCTAATTGAAAAACACCGGTTGTCTCGGCTTTTTGTAAAAGTTTAAAAGTTTTGACATCGTCGAGCGGTAATTTTTCTAGGTCGATATTTACGCCGTGATTTTTCTCAATGAGACGTAGGGCTTTTTCAATAATGGTGAGGTTGGATAATCCCAGAAAGTCCATTTTAAGTAGCCCGATATCTTCGACGGCGTGCATCTCGTACTGGGTGATGATGTCGCCCTCGTTGGTGCCTTTTTGGAGCGGTAGATATTCGGTCAGTGGTTTTGGTGTGATCACAACAGCACAAGCATGTGTCGAACAATGTCGAGCGACACCTTCGAGTCGGCTGGCGACATCGATAATCTTTTTGACGTCGGAGTTTGTATTGTAGAGTTGTTTGAGATCAGGCACTTCTTCGACCGCCGAGCGAAGCTGGCCCTTTTTTTTGCCTTGGTTTGGATTGAAAGGCACAAGTTTAGCAATGCGATCACAGAGTTCGTATGGGTAGCCCATAGCACGGCCAGCATCGCGAATACTGCCTCGAGCGGCCATAGTGCCGAAGGTTATGACTTGCGCAAAATGATCAGCACCATATTTTTGGCGAACATAATCAAAGACCTCGCCACGTCGTGCGTCATCGAAATCGACATCAATATCGGGCATACTGACGCGTTCGGGGTTTAAGAACCGTTCAAAGATGAGGTTGTATTTGATCGGATCAAGATTGGTGATTTTAAGAATGTAGGCGATTAAACTGCCAGCGGCCGAACCACGACCGGGGCCGACAATAATACCGTTATTTTTTGCCCAGTTAATGTAGTCTTGAACTATCAAAAAGTATGACGCAAAACCCATTTTAGTAATGACCCCCAACTCATAGTCCAATCTAGTTTGTAGCTCCGGTGTTATTGTGCCGTAGCGTTCGATGATGCCTTTTGAGCAAAGTTGCAGGAGATATTCATCGGCGGTGACTCCTGCGGGTAATGGGAATTCTGGTAGCTGGTTTTTACCAAACTCAATCTCGACGTTACAGCGATCAGCGATGAGTGCTGTATTTTCTAAAACTTCAGGCAACTCCGGAAATTTTTCAGCCATAGTATCGGCACCACAGATTGAAAAATCATCGTTGATAAGAGATAGGCGATCCTTGTCGCCAATTGTGTTGCCAGTCTGTACTGCCAGTAGCACATCGTGCACATGATTATCATCTGGTTTGCAGTAATGTGAATCTTGCGTCGCAACCATGGGGATATCGAGTTCGCGGGCGATGGTGATGAGATTTTGCGTGACCGGCGCCTGCTCGGGAATATTTGGATGATGTTGAAGCTCGATAAAATAATTATTTTTGCCGAAAATATTTTGATATTCCGTGGCTATTTTTTTGGCTTTTTCTATGTTGCCGGTGACGACAGTACGTGAAAGTTCGCCGCCGAGACAGGCAGACAGGCCAATGAGTCCTTGGCTATATTCGCGCAAAAGATTTTTGTCAATGCGTGGTTTGTAGTAGAACCCT
>CAYUQA010000069.1:0-14606 GCA_964446135.1 uncultured Candidatus Saccharibacteria bacterium
TTGTTTTACATCAGATAACTGGCGATTTTTTGTTACCAGTATGGATGCTGCTATTATTATTAATAAACAAAATATTACGAGATAAACCTTAGTATTCAATCTCATTTTCTTCCCTCCACTAAAACATCCTCGTGACAATAACCTTATATCATATAAATTAATGTATGTCTATGTGTGATCGTGTGATCTGAAATTATTGGCAATTTTGGATTTTTGTGGTATGGTAGCGGTATGAATACAACCTTTATTTTGATAGGAGTTATTGTTCTTCTTCTGGTCATTATCGCAGGTATTTACAACGCACTTATTCGCGCGCGTAATCGTACCAAAGAAGCCTGGTCTGACATTGATGTTCAGCTCAAACGCCGTTACGATTTGATCCCAAATTTGGTTGAGACGGTCAAAGGATATGCCGCTCATGAAAAAGATGCTCTCGAGAGTGTCATCAAAGCGCGCTCAATCGCGCTAGGCGCGCATGATGTCGGTGATCGTGCTCGCGCTGAAGATGTATTAAGTGGCTCACTGAAGAATCTTTTTGCCTTGGCCGAAAATTATCCGAACCTTCGCGCATCGGAGAACTTCGGTAAATTGCAGGATGAATTATCAGATACCGAAAATAAAATCCAGGCCGCGCGACGTTTCTACAACTCAAACGTCCTTGAGCTCAATACCAAAATCGAGACTTTTCCGAGCAATATCTTTGCTTCGATATTCGGTTTTACCAAAGTATTGTTCTTTGAGCTTGAGAATACTCAAGAGCGCGAACCAGTGAAGGTCGCGTTTTAATTCTCTCGCATGACAAACCTCTATACCTATCAATCGGCAAATAGCCGCAAGACTTTTTTTCTTATGTCAGTTTTTTTGATCGGTGTAATTTTGATCGGTCTTATTTTCTCACAGGCATTTCAGTCGCCTGTGATTTTGTATATCGCCGTGACGTTGAGTATCGGTATGAATCTCGTCGCCTACTATCAGTCAGATAAAATCGCGCTGGCGATGTCTGGTGCGCGGGCTCTCAAACGCGAACAGGCACTCGAACTTTTTCGTATTGTTGAAAATCTAACGATAACTGCCGGGCTTCCGATGCCCCGGATTTATATAATTCCGGGGGAACAGATAAACGCTTTTGCTACTGGTCGAGACCCACAACATGCGGCGATTGCAGTCACTCAAGGCGCGCTAGGTAAGTTGGATAAAAATGAATTAGAAGGCGTATTGGCGCATGAGCTTTCGCACATAGGCAACCGCGATATTTTGATCTCGACGGTTGTCGTCGTGCTGGCCGGTGTTATTGCGATTATGTCGGATTTCTTTTTGCGCATGACATTTTTCGGTGGTTCACGTAATCGCGACGACGATAACCGTGGTGGTAACCCAGCGATATTTATCGTGGCTATTGCCGCCGCGATACTGGCGCCATTGGGCGCAATGTTACTCCAGCTTTCAATCTCCCGAAAGCGCGAGTTCTTAGCCGATGCTTCAGGCGCTTTACTGACGCGATACCCCGAAGGTTTAGCGTCAGCACTTGAGAAAATAGGATCTGATGAAGTGCCTTTGCGAACCGCGCATAATGCAACAGCCCATCTTTTTTTGGCAAACCCACTCAAAGGCAAAGAATCCAAAAATTGGCTAGCCAAACTTTTTATGACCCACCCGCCATTGAGCGAGCGCATCGCCATTTTGCGTGGAATGAAATAACGGCTAAAATATTTTCAATGGAAAAATTATCAAAATACGAACAAAAAACTGCCGAAGTAAAAAAACTTCCGCAAGAAACCTCGGAGCAACAAGCCGAAAAAAAAGACCGCGCGCAATTACTCCGCATGGAGCTTTTGATTGATAATGCGCTGTGTACCGAGCTTTTTATAAGCACGTTTGAAGAAAATCCCGATTTGAGTGTTGATGCACTCAAAAAAGTTTTGAAAAATATGTTGAGCGTAAAAGAGATCAATGTAGATATCTTTGTCGATAATGTAGTCGCGACTCGTGAAAATCTGGCTAATGTTTATGAGAACGATATTTTGCCGTATGCAAAAAGTATTGGGCCGTATAGTGATTCGATGAAGACTGTTGGGTATACTCTTTTTCAGTGGTCATTGCCGAAAGACAGGAATTTCATTGCACCGATTGGATGGATTGGTGTTGATGTCGGACATCCTTTTGCTTTTATTATATATGTCAGTGACCCAAGAGATTTTGAGATTATTGATGATCGCAGTAATGTGGGGGGGTTTTATACCCGGAGGGAACATACCTATACAGAGACGCAGACAATATTTGGATATCCGCTTATCGTTATCAATGGATTGCCAATAGGCCAAGACCACGTACTCACCGATGAGATAGGTCATGCGGAACACAGAGTATTTAAAAATACCCTTGATGAAATTCGTCAGGAAGAGATTAAGACACCAGGCGAGCCTTTGCTAAGAGAGCAAATTTTAAAAGCACCGCACAAATTGGTCTGGGGCCATTTTGGAATGTATCCTGATGCCGTTGCGCGCGTGTTGGATGACGAACAAAATATCAAACGAACAAAGTTAGAAATGCCATCTCAAGATCGCACAGAAGCAGATGCTCAAAAGTTGAGAGCATTAAAAAAAGAACAAGCCCGGAAACAAATACTTGGTTTTGCCTATGAACAGGCAAAAGATGAGTTACTTGCTGAGTTTAATGTTACAAAAAGTCTCACGTACATTGCGAATGTCTTGAAAAAAGATGGCCTTTACGACTACTTCAAGAAGATGGATATCCCGATTGATTCCAAAATATATGATGATCTGTGGGATGAGTACAACAAAGTTGTCCTTGATGCCTTTCATACGACCGTCAAAGCGTTGCAAGCGTATGAAAATTTTGGTCTGGAAAAGAGGACTAATGTGTTTCGATGGGTTCTTGGTCAAATTCCGCTTGAAGATTGGAAGAAACAACTTGAGGGCGGATTATTTATTGAAGAAGCTGAAATCTTATCAAAAATCAATGAGGTAATTATCAATCATCCAGATTTTCGAGCTGATAGTAAACAAAGTGACTTTATGAAACTCGTTGATCGTTTTAACTCTGATGTGTATAAAAATCAAGAGCGTTTGATATTACCAATGCTTCGGGAATATCTTGTTGAATTTGAGAAAATGAAACCATGAGCATGTTTCATGGCAAAAATGTATTAATGATTGGACTTGGGCTTTTGGGTGGTGGTGTGGCGACGGCGAATTGGCTTTTGAGACAGGGAGCACAGCTGACGATTTTTGATTTGAAAAGTGAAGAAGAATTGGCTGGCTCATTTTCAAAATTGCACGGTGATTATACGTTTCTTTCTGGCAAGCCACGCGAGCAAGATATAGATGCTTGTGATGTTGTCGTCGTCAATCCGGCAATATCTTTTCATCAGCAGATTATCGAATACGCTCGATCACAGAAAAAGCATATCGAAAACGAAGCCACTATTTTTTATAACGAGACTGCTCTGGTGTCCAAAATCGCTATCACCGGTACGCGTGGTAAAACTACAGTCACCAACTGGGTAGCGCATTTTTTGAAATCAGAACAAGGTGCGCTGGCGTGTGGCAACTCGCCCGATCATCCACTTCTGGATGTATTAGCAGAGGAACATAAATATTCATTGTATGTTGTCGAGCTTCCTTCTTTTTTGCTTGAATTTTTTGACGAGACCGTACCTGCTTCAGACATCGCCATAGTGACCAATATTTCTTCTGACCATCTCAACAGATATGATTCGATGGAAGAATATGTCGACATGAAAGCGCGGATTTTTGAGCATCAGTCGGCCGAGCAAGATTTGATTTTAAATTTTGATAGTGATTGGACGCAATATCTTCTCAATAAAAAACCGCGGGCGAAGATTTGGTTTTTTGGCCGTGATATTTTGCCAATTACAAGTCGCGGTTTGTATGTGCATGACGATATACTTTTTTTCCAGCACGACGGTGTCTCCCAAGAACTTTTCTCTGTTGCTGATTTTGCGCATGCTCATGGCGAACACAATCTCGACAACTTGATGGCCGCCGCGTTGGCGGCACATTTCAAAGGCGCATCGTGGCAGACGATTCAGGATCAAATTACGACATTGCCGAGCGCCCGTTTTCGCCAAGAAATTATTTTCCAAAATGATCGGCTGACCGTCGTCAACGATACGACCGCGACTTCACCCGATGGGAGTATCGCCGCGATTAAACGTTTTGCATCACCTACCAGCTTTTTTATCTTCGGCGGTACCGACGCCGGACTCGACTATACCGAATGGGGTCGGGTTGTGGCGCAGTATCTAAAACCAGAGCAGATTATTTTTATGGCTGGTAGTGCCACTGAAAAGATGCTAGATTCATTACCGTGGTCGCGTGAGAGCTTTGCGATGGCCGGTAGTCTTTCGGATTGCTTAAAAGCATACCAAACGCGGCAGTTAGAAAGACACCTTTCTCACGCGACCATTATTTTTTCCCCCGGCGCGAAGTCGTTTGAAAAATTCAACAACGAATTCGACCGCGGCGAGCAATTTAACAAGTTAATTTTTAATATATTCAAAAAGGAGTAGTACATGTTTTCAGAATTTCCAAATTTGCGAGTGCTATATCGGACGATTTATGGTAAAGATCTGGCGCAGTATTCTTCAATTCATATGTATCTGGCTGATATGTTCGATGGGATTAAAAATGGTTTCGTTGCTGTTGACACAGATTTAGTTAAATCTTGTATCTACGAGATGCTCTTTGAAGGTGTAGGTCTTCGGGAGCCATGGCTGACCAAATTTCACGATTGCGCTATGTATCAGGCAAAGATCATCTGGCCGGAACTTACAGTAATATCCACTCCCGCCGAACAGTATCTTTTTATAAAAGAACAGCAGCTCGGAGGTAGATTCGTTCAGCGATATCTTGATTCGTTCCAATCGACATCGGAGTTAGAATCTATGCTTAAACCAGAAGGTAGTTCGGAATGAGTCAGGATCAAGCCCAACGCATAAAAGTACTCGGACAGATATTTTTTGAAATTTGGAGTATGTCACCAGCTATTGGAACGGACGATTGGAAGATTGCTCAAGATGTCATAATTCACCTGCTGAAGTTAAAGCTAGAGGAGAACTTTTTTGATCGCCGTAGACTACTCGATGTGATATATGCAACCGTTTTTGATATCGCA
The DNA here is from genome assembly GCA_964446135.1 of uncultured Candidatus Saccharibacteria bacterium. Lineage (GTDB taxonomy): Bacteria > Patescibacteriota > Minisyncoccia > 2-02-FULL-40-12 > IGHO2-01-FULL-4-A > CAYUQA01. Next base: position 5,158 of record CAYUQA010000069.1, read on the forward strand.
TATACTGATGACATGTTGGCACTTAAGATAAGAAACATGGCATTGAAGCTTACCTTAAAACTTTGGCCAAAAGCTTTGCCGCCAGAATACCATGATCGAGAGGTCTTATATGAGTGGTGGGGTAAAAAATCCAAGGCAACAAAAATTCAAAAAGAAAAAATTATTGAGGTTTTGGGGTTTATTACCGAAAGCTGGTATCCAGATAAGTAGATGTTCGCGAGACTTGCTTTTATTATGATGTCGTGGGATATATGTCTTAGCGATAGAGCGATGGCGATGGGCTTATTCTTGCAATGATGGTTGGCTTATAAAAACCAAGCAAGAATTTCGCTGTCGCCCTTTTTTATTTCTCAAAAATAGCGTATAAATTAAGAATGATTCTAGCTTGGAAGGTTGGCCGAGCGGGTTTGATGTCTGAGAGACATCAAACGGGTCGCAAAAGCGACACTGGAAGCGCGAAGGCCATCGGTTTTTAAAATTTTGCGAAGCGAAATATCTGGAAGGTTGGCCGAGCGGTTTAAGGCGCGCGCTTGGAAAGCGCGTGGGAGTAATCCCTCACAGGTTCGAATCCTGTACCTTCCGCCAAAATAAATATCCGGGTACCCACATTAAATGCGGTACCCGGATTGGTTCATTGATGAAACACGTAATCGTCTTCGTTCGGTGAAGACTGTATTGAGATGAAACGCATGCCTTTGCCTGAAGCGGTGAATGTATGCCATGCCTTGGCTGATATGTAGATAATATTACCAGTATCGAGTTTATTGCTTACTGAATCAATAGTGCAAAACCCGAATCCATCGGTGATTAAAACAATTGCCGTCGAATGCTGATGCATACGGAGTGGTATCTTTTGATATGGGCTCATCTCAACCACTTCATAGCCAATATTATCATCGAGTGTTAGGTCGAGATATTGAAGCAGTGACTTTAGCTTGATGCCTTCTGGTCTAGTATCGTAAGGGAGATTGTCCATTATTTTATGTCGATAGGTGCGGACCGGTGATACAAGCGGTAGCATTAGGATTCGAGTTTTGTCCGAGGTGAGCATGTGAAATCTTCCGTTGATGTGAATGAATGACCCCGCCCTCAAACTTTTTGAATCCTCTTGAGAGTAAAACGTCGTTTTGCCAAATAACACATGAATGAAATAATTGCCTTCAAAATCAACCCCCGCATTCTTATGGTAATCACAGATCTTCGGCACTCGTTCTTTAAAAGCCGCCTTAATATATTTAGGCGACAGGGCATTTATGAGTTTGTAGGTTTCTGGTACCGGCGCAACTTTATCTGGAATATTCATTATACTTTCTCTCCTGAACGTATGGTAAGTTTGTAAAACGTCTGTCTTTTTAATACGGCAAATATATCTTTTGGTCAAGCTCGATAATCTTTGACGTCCCTATCTGCGCGATGTAAATGCCGCTAAATTAAACGATAAACTCATAAAAAACCGCAGAGATTTTAGTCTTTGCGGGGTTTGTGCCTACGTAGTGCCAGTTTATTTCAGCGCTTTTGTAAGTGTCTCGATGGTCTCTGGCCATGTGAAGGCACCGCCTTTTTCGATCCTGATTATTTTCACACCCGATTTCTCTAGAAGGTCTCCGGAGGCGAGGCCTTTATCAGCAGGGATTAACTTTTCGAGAATCTGCTCGTCGCCTTCACGTGCCATAAAATATATATCGTTTCCTTCAATGGCAGTTACTTTTCTGCCGTTGATCTCTTTGATATCTGGATGCGCGAGGATTAGATCAAAAAGCTTTTGATTATCACGTAGTATGGCAATCGGGCCCTTGTGACCAAATGCGCTTGCGAGCGTATTGATAAAGCTATCGGCTTCAACGTGTGCCTCGGGCGTATCACCGTCGACTACGAGCTCGATTTTGTATCCCTGTGTCACATCAATAAGGCCGATGATGTGATTGATCTTGAATTCTGCAAATGCAGTTTTTACCTTTAGCGCATCATTTTCAGAACAAGCAAAGCAGAAGCGAAGATCGTATGAGAGTTTAATTTCGGCTTTTGTTAAATCAGTGCTGACATGTTGGCTTTTGACCGCAATGAATTGAGGCGTTTCTTTTTCTTCCTTGTCTTGTGCCGACACGATTTGCGTACAGCAAAAGAGTAAAAATATAAGACAGATAGTGCGTACTTTTTCTGATGTAAGAAGTTTCATTATTTTCTCCTATCGAATTGTTTAAGAACGATGTCGATATCAAATCATAGGCGTGCGTATTAGTCAATGACTTATGGTAATATGTACACACATATGGCGGGTTGACTAACTGCTAACAATATATTAAGTTATAGTCCAATTACGTTATTTAAAAAGGAGATAAATATGGTGGTCAAAACGGCAATCAAATTATCGCTGGTCATTCAAAACGAGGATGATCTTTCAAGACTTCGGAGATCGGCTGAGCAGATCCTACATGCGATGAGTGCTCTTGAGCAGTATCGTGATCATTTTACCCTGTTCAATAAAAAATCCATCGCGAGCCAACTGGAGGCTTTGCGAAGGGATTATCTGATTCTCAAAAATAGTCTTGATGAGTACGCGCGCAACCAGAAAATAGCACAAAAGACAAAATCGCCACTAATTATTAACAAAGAACAATTATTATCCGTTTATCCGCAATATCAGAGGATCACAACTGATATCGGTTATGACTGTGGCTATCCAGTCTATCTAGCTTCAGGTGGTAGCGCGCCACAAGATATTATCGCTTACGATTGTAGCGATTGTAGCGGTATTATTATTGGCAAGCCGAATATACTCGAATGGAGTTTTTACAGAACTAAGATTGAGTGTCGATTTTGTTTCAAAGTCATTTTTGATCGCGAAAATGATTATGGTAGCTAGTATATAAAATTTGTTATACTACGGAGCTGATTGGAAACGATCAGCTTTCTTTAATAAAAAATCCGTAGCAATCAAATCTTGCGTAGGGTTTTCTGCTATACTGGCACATCATGCCTTGGTTTTTATTTCGTAAAAAAAGACGGGTTGTGCGGAGGCGAAGCGGGCTTTTGGGTGGCAAGCAGGCGGAATATGAAAAACATCGCGAGATAGCTAGTGCGATTGCACATGAGCGTCTCGCCCATTTTAATGAGTTCTATAATTTCAAATATGCTCGCGTGGCGATTCGCAATCAGCGAACGCGCTGGGGTAGTTGTTCTCACAAGGGCAATTTAAATTTTCATTATAAAATCGCGCTTTTGCCAGAGCATTTGCGCGATTATGTGATCGTGCACGAGCTGTGTCATCTGGGACAGATGAATCACTCGCAAAAATTTTGGGCGCTAGTGGCGCAGACAATACAAAATCACGCCGAGTGTCGGCGTGATTTGCGAAAGATCTCTTTGAGTTAAAATTATCGAGCAGAAAACGAATACGTTGCCGCTTTGATGATAGGCAAGCGGGTATGAATAAGTCGTTCGATGTCGCGGATATCGCGATGTTGATCAGGTGTCGCAAATGATATTGCTTTGCCTGATTGTCCAGCGCGACCTGTGCGACCAATGCGGTGAACATAGTCATCGGTTTTGTCGGGTAAGTCGTAATTGATAACGACTTCGATACCACGAACATCAATACCGCGAGCGGCGATGTCGGTCGCGACCAGAACGCGATATTTGCCGGATTTAAATCCTTCGAGTGCTTCGCGACGTTGTGCGAGCGAGCGATTTGAGTGAATCTCGGCTGACTTATGACCAATCGTTCTTAGTGAATGACAAATCTTGCGCGCGCCATGTTTGGTGCGTGAAAATACTAAAATAGTGCCGGTATATTTTACCAGCAAGTCACTGAGAAGCTTGCTTTTAAAATCCTTTTGAACCATAAAAATCTCTTGCTCGATGTGGTCAGCAGTTGTGCCGGAAGAAGCGATCTCAATGCGTTTTGGATCGCGCATATGGGTACGTGCGATACGTGCGATTTCTGCTGGCATAGTGGCCGAGAAAAGCATTGTTTGGCGTTCGACGGGAACTAATTGTAGAATCTTGGTAATTTGAGGACCAAAACCAATATCAAGCATGCGGTCAGCTTCATCGAGTATCATGATTTTGACGTCGTTAAGCTGGACGTTCTTTTGCTGAAGATGATCCATGAGGCGACCGGGAGTGGCGACGATAACGTGTGGCTTGCGACGCAGAGCGCCATTTTGGGCGTGCATAGAGGCGCCACCGATAAGTACGGCGGTTTTGAGGCCGAGATGTCCGGCTAGCTTTTGTAACGTCTCATCGACTTGGAGTGCGAGCTCACGCGTCGGTACGATAATGAGGCCTTTGCCGGCATTTTCCATTAGATATTGAATCATCGGCAAGCCAAAAGCGAGCGTTTTGCCAGTGCCCGTTTGTGCGATACCGATAATATCCTTACCATCAATACCAAGCGGAATTGACTGTTCTTGAATCGGTGTCGGTTCAGTAAATTTTAGTTTGGCGAGTACATCCAGAAGAACTGGCGCAATGCCAAGACTATCAAAGCCCGTAGGCTGTTGCTGTGTCATAAAATAATGTGACCCGTTCCTTATCGGGTCACATTATTGACACAAAGAGGTTTGAGTCGCGAATCTTCCTTTAAATGCAGAAGATTCACTCATATACATACATTATACTCGCAAATGCTTAAAAAGTCAAATTTAACGTGTTTATAAAAAAAATAACGGTCCCATGAGAGGTCGTCGCGGGTGTCCAATGGAGGTAAACATGGACGATGTGCGACTAGCGGCACTCACGGGGCAATGATATATTATAGACGATGGAATAGTAGCCAGATGTACGGTTTTAGCCCAATATATCGTTGAGCGAACTTTTAAAAAAGGAATTCATTGTGTATCGACAAATGCCGCTTGCAACATATGATTTTGTTGACGGGGATCATATTCTAATAAAAAATAGATCTAGCGACGAGCTACGTCTCGGTCTAATGATCGGTCAATTTAACATCATAACCGGCCAGAAAGGTATATCATTGGCGAATACTTTCTATATCAGCAAATTTGAACGCAAGGTAAAAATAACATTGCCGGAACTGCGTAGTTATCATGAGAAGATAGTTCTCATGATTTATTACCCCGGCAGATCTGAACGAGTTCAACAGTTTGAAAGACAGTTGCAGGATTTTTTAGATGCCCGTTCCAAAATCATAAAACGCAACCTGCGTCCTAAAAAGAATACAAAAAGAAAAAACCAAAAGCGAGGCCCATAAGCCCCGCCCTTTTTATTCAAGAAAGCAAAAATCTGGCATGAGGCCAGATTTTTGCGAGAATAGCACGAGCGAAGCTCGTAACAAGGCGAAACAAGCTTCCGTCTTTAAGACGGAAGCGTCATTTTTTAGAAGTAATCAATCTTCATTGCCGCCCGAACTTTTTTCAATGTTTTGCGAGCGATGAGGCCGGCCTTTTTTTTGCCTTTTTGGAGAATCGCGTAGATGGCTTCAGGATCTTTGGCCAGCTCAGCGCGTTTGGTGCGGATCGGTTCGAGAAATGTATTTAAAACTTCGGTGAGATAGTTTTTTACTTCAACATCGCCAACGGTGCCAGCGGTATAGCGTGACTTAAACTCGGCTATTTTTGCCGTATCAGTTCCAAAAGCATCAAGATATATAAAAACAGGATTGTGTTCGACATCACCGGGCTCGTTGCCGTGGATGCGCTGAGGATCAGTGTACATTTTGGATACTTTACGCGCTACTGTATCAGCCGAATCGCCGAGATAGATGGCATTGCCCAGTGATTTGCTCATTTTTGTTTTGCCGTCGGTGCCTGGTAAGCGCGAAAATGAGGATACTATTGCTTCTGGTTCGACAAAAGTGTCGCCATAAAGGCGGTTGAACTTGCGGACAATATCCCTAGTCTGTTCGATCATAGGTAGCTGATCTTCACCAACTGGTACCAGATTGGCGTTCAAGAATGTAATATCAGCTGCTTGACTGACCGGGTAGGCAAGAAAACCAAGTGGCAACTCATTCTCAAATCCTTTTTCTTTGATTTCAGACTTTAACGTTGGATTTTGTTGAAGGCGGCCGATCGTGACGAGGTTCATATAGAAAACTGTCAACTCGGCGATTTCGGGGATTTGTGATTGAATAAAAATTGTAGTGATGTCGGGGTCAATGCCGATGGCAAGATAATCCAGTGCGACTTCGAGAACATTGTCGTGAACTTTTTCCGGATTTTCGAAGTTATCAGTCAAGGCCTGCACATCGGCGATCATGATAAACGTCTGATATTTGTGCTGGAGCTCGAGTCGATTTTTGAGTGAACCGACATAATGACCAAGATGTAGTGGTCCAGTCGGTCGATCACCCGTGAGAATTCTTTTTTTCATATCACAGTTACTTTATCATATCTTTTAGTAAATTAGAAAAAAATGGAAGATAATATCGGCAAAATCAAAGAGCGGGTTGATATTGTCGATCTGATCGGCAGTTCGATAAAGCTCCAGAAAGCCGGAGTTAATTTCAAAGCGCGCTGTCCATTCCATAACGAAAAATCCGGCTCTTTTATGGTCTCGCCCGAACGTCAAATCTGGCACTGTTTTGGTTGTGGCTTGGGCGGTGATATTTTTGGATTCGTCCAACAACTCGAAGGCGTTGAGTTCCCGGAAGCCCTGCGTGTCTTGGCGGCGCGAGCTGGTGTTGAGTTAAAGCATGTTGACCCGGCGCTCAAAAGTGCCAAAGCCAATCTGTATGAGATTTGCGAGCTGTCGGCCAAATTTTTTGAGAAGCAGCTTTTTGAATCAAACTCCGGTCAAAAAGCGCTGGCATATTTACGCGCTCGGGCGATGACTGATGATACGATGCGCAATTTCCGGCTTGGTTACGCGCCTGATCAGTGGCGTGGTATTTCTGATTTCTTAATTCGTCGTTTTAGTGAAAAAGATATCGCCGATGCCGGTCTTGCGATCCGCAAATCAAGCGGTGGACTGTATGATCGATTTCGCGCCCGCATCATGTTCCCTATTTTTGATGCCAACGGCCAAGTGGTCGGATTTAGTGGTCGGATTTTTCACGCTGATGGCCGACCAGCCGAAGACAACGAAGCAAAATACGTCAACACGCCGCAAACTACAATATATGACAAGGGTCGCCTTTTGTATGGTTTTAGTAGGGCGAAGATGGATATTAGACGACTCGATCGTTGTTTGGTGGTCGAGGGTAATGTCGATGTAGTCCTGTCTCACCAAGCTGGCGCAACGCACGCGGTTGCCACTTGCGGTACGGCATTGACCGAAAGTCATCTGGCATTACTAAAACGCTACACGCGACGGCTGGATGTTTGTTTTGATGCCGATAGTGCCGGTATCGCCGCTACTGAAAAGGCGGTCAAACTAGCGCTGGCGATGGATTTTAATATCGGTGTTGTGGCCATCGAAGACCCTACGCTAAAAGACCCGGCTGATTTTGTCCAAAAACACGGCGAAGCATGGCGTGAGCATGCGCTGACCAGTCATTCTTTTTTGGATTACTATATAAACGAGATGCGAAAGCGTTTTGATCTGGCGACAGCATCTGGTAAAAAAGATTTTTGCGCGAAGATTTTCCCATTTGTGGCCGCGCTGGCCAGTCGGATTGAGCAGGCTCACTGGATATCCGAGATAGGATTACTATTGAGACTGGACGAAAAAGTGATCGCGCAAGAGATTGCTTCAATAAAAACAGAACCGCCTAAAAAACCGAAAGTTACGGTCGAAGAAAAACATTAGCAAACCCAGACTTTTGATGTGGCCGAGCAAACATTGCTATCTATGCTCCTGAATGACCCAAAGCTCGTCCAATCAGTGACCAAAATAGACGAAGAGCTTTTTACTTCTCGTTGTCGGGCAGTAGTGGCAAGTATACGCGAATGCGAGGCGTCATATCCTGAAGCCGAGGTATTGACGAATATCCTAAAAACTGTGGATGACGAGGCCTTGACAATGGAGCTGGAATTTGTTTACCTAAAGTCACAAGAGTTATGGTCAGAGTTTAACCATACGCAAAAAGGCAACGAATTGCGCCATATTCTCGATATATTCAAGAAACGCGCAACAAATAGCCAGCTTACAAAGCTGGCGTACGATATAAAAATTGCCGAGCACGCAAACAACAAACAGCGGCTCGATGTCCTATTGGCGGAGTTTTCGAAAGTGTCTCGTGAGTTAAATATTTAATTTTGGCGAAGAGCACGAAGTTACAAAAGAAGAAATCTGCCGTAAAAAAGAAGTCCGTCAAAAAGCCGGTTCGTTTTTTGGCTTCCAAAAAACCTAAAAAACTACAAAAGCCCAAAGTCGCCAAAAAATCTTTCAATACAAAATCAACTCCCAAAAAAAAGATAGTCGCTAAACCAGCGCCTAAAAAAGTAGTCCTTAGAAAACAACAGTTTGTAAGAAAAATGGCCAAAACCAAAAAAGGCAAGCATATCATTACCGATGACCATATTTTGCAACTTATAACCAAAGGTCGTCAACGAGGTTTTATTACCGAATCCGAGATCTTGCAGATGTTTCCCAATGTCGAAAAAGACATTTCTGGTTTGGAGCGTCTGTACGAACAGCTCGAAAGCGCCAACATCAATGTCGTCGACAGTAGTCGCGTCTTTGCCGAAGACTGGACGAAAGAGATGGAAGAAAAGAAAAAACTAGAAGCCGAGCAGATCGACGCCGGCTCTGATTCGGTGCAGATGTATTTGCGTGAGATCGGTCAATATCCGCTTTTGCATGCCGAAGAAGAGACTGACTTAGCCAAAAAAATAGAAAAAGGCGATGAAGCGGCTCGCCAAAAACTCATGATTTCAAATCTACGACTGGTTGTCTCTATCGCCAAAAAATATGCCGGCCGTTCGGCGAATCTTACGCTTTTGGATCTGATTCAAGAGGGCAACATTGGACTTTCGCGTGTCGTTGAGAAATTTGACTACAAACGCGGTTACAAATTTTCTACTTATGCCACATGGTGGATTCGCCAAGCGATCACTCGCGCGCTCGCTGACCAAGCGCGCACAATACGTATTCCGGTGCACATGGTAGAAACCATCAACAAATATCAGCAAGTTGTTCGCCGTCTGGTACAGGATTTAGGACGCGAACCATTACCCGAAGAAGTCGCCGCCGAAATGGGCGTCGAAATCGAAAAAATTCGTCATATTATTAAAATTTCACAGGATACCGTCTCACTGGAAGCGCCAGTTGGTGGTTCCGATGGTGATGAGGATTCTTCGATGCTGTCTGATTTCGTTGCCGATGAAGATTCTATCTCACCCGAGACATCTGCCGGTCGTCGTATTCTCAAAGATAATCTCAATGACATCATCGGCGATCTTACGCCACGAGAACAAAAAATCCTCGAGATGCGGTTCGGCCTAAAAGATGGCGTTACTCACACACTCGAGGAAGTCGGCAAAGCATTTGGCGTCACTCGCGAACGTATTCGTCAGATCGAAGCCAAAGCACTCATGCGCATCAGA
>CAYUQA010000070.1:0-5112 GCA_964446135.1 uncultured Candidatus Saccharibacteria bacterium
GCCAAGTGTTGTCAGAGTATTACCTCAGGGTAATTCCCTAGGTCAGAATCCTGTGCTTCTGTTGATGAATAATCTTGTGCCGCTTATCCCATATATTGATGTGACCAATAACCAACTTGAAATTGTGGCATGTTCGGTAGCCAATTGTGGTGGCGCAAAAGGTTTTGCCCTTACCGGTGGTTATGATATTGGTGCGCGGGGCTCTTTCTTCAATAATGTCTATGCCGCGCAATTTTGGGGTAAACAGTTCCAGATTGCCAATTTTGACTTGGCCGAAGTTTATGATGTCGATTCGGCTGATATTAATGCCGGAGATATAGTGACGCTATCTAGTACTTCGCCAAAAGTATTGACCAAAACTCAAAAGGCGAATGACCCCAATATTGTAGGTATTGTCTCAACAAAGCCGGGTATTACTTTGGCTGATTGGGATGATCTAAAGAATCCAAACAAAAAACCGATTGCCTTAGCTGGGCGCGTACCGGTAAAAGTGACGGGCAACAATGGTGCTATACAAATAGGGGATCGGATTACCTCATCAGATATTCCGGGCGTCGGTATGAAATCAACTCAAGGGGGGATGATCATCGGTACTGCGCTCGAGCCATATGATGGCGGTGATAACATTGGCACGATTACGGTTATGGTTGGTCGTATGTGGTATGGCGGTGAGGTAAGTCTTGATATAAGATCCAAAGATACTAGTCTTTTGGACAGCATTTTTGCTACCACTGGATCTGGCTCATTGGAGGTAGCCGTCAACCATAGCTCTATATTTGACAGTATGTTCGTATTCTTTAAGAATATATTTGTACAAGGAGATTTGATCACACAAGGATTTAAGAAAACTTACTATAAAGTGGCTGATGTTGCTGAAATCACAAAAGAGATGATTGATGGCTGGGCTGGTCGTGCCGTGGCTATCTCTGTGACAGCGCCAGATAGTGTTAAAGAACTTCTGATCAGTAATGGCGCACAAGCGGCTGATCAGTCAAAACTTGAACTTCGCGAGAACGGTAACTATCTAGCGACGTTTGGAGTTGACTCGACGCGTGGCGAGATACAGTTGTCTGGAAGTGGCGTACTCAAAGATGCGCAAGCAAAGGTATTCTTTGACAGTTCATTTACGGCGGTTATCTCTGACAGCATTCCAGTTCGTGTTATTATCACGCCAACCTCATATCTCAATGGTTCTCTGTATATAGCATCTAAAAATCAATATGGTTTTGTGGTTCGTGAGATTGGTGGCCAAGATCAATCAGGACAATTCGATTGGCTTGTCATTGCCCGCCGAAAAGGGTATGAATTATCAGATAATGACAAACCAATCTTCCCAACATTTGAACCAGAAGATCTTATAACCCCAACTCCGACTATTAGCCCAGCATCTTCTAGTGCTCCAAGTCCATCTCCGACCCCGATTCCTGAATTGCCGATTGTATTTGCCTCATCGAGTGCTGATATCCTAATACCAACCCCAACGCCAACCCCAACGCCAGCTACACCAGAGCCGAGTCCGACTCCGACACTAACCACAACAGAGACTCCAATTCCGATTAGCACAGCAAGCCCAACACCAATACCGACAATATCTGCAACGTCGCCACCGACTCCTGTGATAACCAGTCCAACGCCGACATTTACCGCTCCGACCGAAGTCATAAGTCCATCTCCGATACCTGAACCGCCGGTATTACCGCCACCACCACCGGCAGTTATATAACCAACTGCTGTAATAATTAATAATAATATGCAAAATATCACTCAAAAAATCATCCGTCTCGTCATCGCCTTGCTCATATTTGCGCTACCGCTTTTATTTGTGTCGTATTTTTTTGACACAGTAGATTTTAGTAAAGAGTTATTGCTTGTGGCCGCTACTCTTTTATCACTTTTGCTATATAGTATTTTTGTCATTAATAACGGTCAGATTGAAATACGTTATACCAAATCTTTCCTGTTAAGTAGTGTTTTGGTTGGTGTTGCTTTAATTACGACTATATTTTCGACCAATACATCAACTAGTTTGTTTGGTCTAGGTAGTAATCGGAGCTGGTCATTAGCGGTTTTGGTTGCTTTATGGCTGTTATATTTTCTTGTTATTCAAGTTTTTGGACGAGAAGATATAAAAAATATCAAAAATATATTGATATTGTCATTGACTGTTGTTTTTGTTTTTGGAATTTTACGATTATTTGGTCTTTTCGGTAATTATTTTGATCTTTTTATCGGTAGAGCATTTAATACTGTCGGTTCTCCAAATGCTTTAGGTATATTGACCGGGATAACATTACCTCTTTTCTTGGCTATGAGTGGTACTGGATATATTTGGCGCATTATCCAAAGCATAGGTTTTATTGTTGGAGTTGCTATTCTGGTTATTCTTAATTGGTTGCCGATCTGGCTAGTTGCTTTTGCCGGCCTTTTTATTATTTTGATATTGCGTCCGCACAAGAGCGGTGAGAATTCAAAAGTGATCTCTATATTGGCTCCAGCTCTGGTCATCATAGTCGGTCTGACTATGATTTTATTACCTATAAATATTAACTCTGTTAAGAACCTATTGCCGGTAGAGATTAGTCCGTCATATAAGTTATCGTTTGAAGTTGCTCGGCAGGCACTTTTTGAAAGACCACAGGGTTTTGGACCAGAAATGTTCCCGATTGCCTTTGATTTATTTAGGCCAAAAACTCTTGCAAATTCGGTTTTCTATAATATTAGATTTATTGATGCCGCTTCTGAAGCATTTAATGCAGTCATACAGATGGGCGTATTAGCAATTTTGGTCATAATAGCATCCGTCTCTATGGTTGCCCGTAGATTTTGGTCTGTTAGGGAGAGACTAGCTACTGGTGACCATACATTCTTATGGGCTTCATTATGGGCATTTATTGTCGCTTTTGCTGTCTATCCAATCCAAATTACGTCACTTTTTGTAGGATTTATGGTTTTCGTGCTTATAGATATTTCAGAACACAAGGTCAGAACGAGGGCTTTAAATTTTGAGAAAAATGTTCATTCGTCGATATTTAATAGCATTGCTTTTATCGGCTCTATAGTTTTGGTCATTTTGTCGTCATATTTTTTCGTAAAACAAGGCCAGGCTAATATATTGCTTAAGAGGGCGGTCTCATCTTCTGATCAGAAAATACGACTTGATTATTCAAGAAGAGCGATTATCGAAAATCCAAGAGATATTAGATCATATCACGTAGCGATCAATGCCCTAAACCAGAGTATCGCTGACCGCATTAGAAATGGACCAGAAAAAGGGGAGACACCAGAGGCATTTCGTACTAATATCCAAGAAATGGCCAAATTGCTATTCGCTGGTGGTCAAGAACTCATAGTACGAGATCCAAATGATGCCCAGAATTGGCTAAAACGCGCTGAATCACTAGCTGGGATTATTGGTTATTCAAATGGTATTGAAGAGGGCGCACTAGCCGCATTTCAAGAGGCGCTTAAGAGAAATCCAAATAATCCGGAAGTTTATGATAATATAGGAGCTATTTATTTACGTCTTGCTGAAATTGCCAGGCAATATATAGCTGGCGAGAAGAACTCACAGAAAAGACAGGAGGCAGAACAACAAAGACTCACATATCTTAAAAATGCTCAAGAAAATTTTGAGAAAGCGATTGCGATATATCCGAACTATGGCCGTTCGATTTATAATCTTGGTCTTGTATATGAACGTCAAGGAAAATTAAAAGAATCTATTAAACAGTTTGAGAATATACTTCGTGGTAACAAGAAAGAGCCGGGTTTATTTTTCCAAATTGGACTTTTGTACTATCGTGATGGCCGAAAAAATGATGCGATAGCCGCCCTAAGGCGTTCAGTTGAGCTATTTCCAAAATATGCCAATGCTCATTGGTACCTGTCTTTGTTCTTTGAAGAGGCGGAAGACCTAGATGCGGCATTAGAGCAGGTAAAACTGGTCGAAGAAACCAATCCAGATAATGAATTGGTCAAAGCTCGCCTTGAAAAACTAGAGGCAGGGATACTCACCAAGCCAGTCAATGCCATCAATCAAAAACCACTGCCGTAATATGCAAAAGAAATATATCTTAGTCGCTATTTTGTCTCTATTCGCCGTTTTTGTAATTATTGGTGGGCTTATATTGTATCCCATCACTTTACAGGATAAAAAAATAGTTATAAAACCCGGCGATAATCTCAATAGTATAGCTTTGCAGTTGGAAAATGGAGGTTTTATTATTAGTCGAGATTTATTTGAGTCATATAGTCGTCTGACTGGTAAAAATAAGAAACTACAAGCAGGGGATTATGTTTTGCCTGATAGGGTGAGTATTGTCTCACTGGTGCGCATCTTGAGTTCATCCGAAGGCCAAGCTATTCAGATAACTATTCCGGAGGGCTTTACCGTTGCTGATATAGATAAATTGCTAGCAGATAAAAAAATAATTCAGCCGGGCGCTCTTTTGAAGAGCGCCCTAGCTAATGAGGGCTATTTTTTCCCGGAAACTTATAAAATTGGATCAAATACCAATCTAGATAGTATTATAAGCAAACTAAAAAAAGAATTTTTAAAGCGATATCCATCTCTAGAGTCAGAAAAGAACCAAAAAGTAGTAATTATTGCCTCTATGTTGGAAAGAGAGGCGCAGACAGTAGAGGATATGATGTTGATCGCTGGTATTATTCAAAAAAGACTTAAGCTAGGCATCCCGCTACAGATAGATGCAACCGTCGCCTACGGTGTCTGTTATAGAGTCTATATTCAAGGTACATTTTGCAACCCCGCTAAAGTTAATTTACGTGAAAATATTAAAATAGATGGTCCATACAATACATATACTCGCGGCGGTTTGCCTGTTGCACCCATATCTAACCCGGGTGATCGGGCGATACAAGCGGCATTGACCCCAAAAGCATCCGATTTTCTATATTACCTACATACTCGAGATGGCAGGACAATATATTCAAAGACTTTCGAAGAACATGAGGAAAATCGGGCCAAATATCTCTAATCTTGATATTTTATCAGTCTTTTGCTATTATGATTGGGTAAGCCGTAGACAGCGAGCAGTGTATCACTGGAATATCCAGTGTCCTCGCCGAGGTTCAAAAGGGGACTTTCTCTTT
>CAYUQA010000071.1:0-3391 GCA_964446135.1 uncultured Candidatus Saccharibacteria bacterium
CCATCAAACGCTTTGGCCGCGCTGATAACTTCTGGGGACCAACCGGCGATGAAGGACCCTGCGGACCAACCCCCGAGATCTACGTTGATGGTATCGAGATTTGGAATATTGTTTTTAACGAATACTACTGTCATCCGGGAATGAAATTTACTGGGCTAGAAACAAAAGGCATCGACACCGGCATGGGTTTGGAGCGCTTAGCCCTCGTCTCACAATTTCCTGGCCAAGTTGGCGATAAAACAGTTTTTGATACTGATTTACTAGCACCACTTATACAAAAATTACCACAGGAACTCGACATACAAGTCAAAAGAATCATTGCTGACCACCTGCGCGCTTCCGCATTTCTGATGCTTGACGGCGTCATGCCATCCAACAAGGAACAGGGATATATTTTGCGCCGACTCCTGCGACGTGCCTTGGTGCAAGAACATCTTTTAAATCTTTCACCTCAAATTTTCGAAGATGTTATTTTAGCAGTTATAGAAAATTACAAGGCATTTTATCCGGAACTTGAAAACAAAAGCGATACCATTATCGATACTTATTTTGGCGAACGAGAAAAATTCAACACAACGCTCAAACAAGGACTCAAAGAATTAAGCCACATTGATCATCTTGATGCTTCGGATGCCTTTAAACTCTATGAGAGTTTTGGACTTCCTTATGAGGTTATAAAAGATGTTGCCGGAGAAAAAGCAAAAGATCTTACGCGCGAAGCATTCAACGAAGAATTCAAAAAACACCAAGAAAAATCTCGTGCGGGAGCAGAGAAAAAATTTGGCGGACACGGATTACTTTTGGATACTGGAGAATTAAAAGCGGCCAACGAAGAAGAACTAGTCAAAGTTACACGACTACATACGGCGACGCATTTATTGCAGGCGGCATTGCGCAAAGTACTGGGCAATAATGTCAGCCAAGCTGGATCCGATATCACTGCCGAACGATTGCGATTTGATTTTACTTTCCCACGCAAATTAACGCCCGAAGAGATCAAAAAAACAGAAAATTTGGTCAATGAAGTTATCCAAAAAGATCTGCCAGTCAACAAAGAGACACTACCACACGAAGAAGCGGTCAAAACCGGCGCGTTGCATTTTTTCAAAATAAAATACCCGCCAATGGTAGATGTCTACACGGTTGGCGGGGGAGATGAATGGTTCTCCAAAGAATTTTGCGGCGGTCCACATGTCACTCATACTGGCGAGATCGGTCAGTTCAAGATCACAAAAGAAGAAGCGACTTCTGCCGGCGTCCGCCGCATCAAAGCAATAGTTGACTAATTCACTACGAATATACATACTAGTCACGAGTGGCTTCTGTTCTTAGAACTAACAATCACCCCACTAAATGTACATACATTCCTTTTACATCTAGTGGTTATCTCGCAAAAGGACTAGCAGACTATGTCACATAAGCCGCTCGCTAGTCCTTTTTATTTTATAAAAGCACGGTGTTGATACATTTTTTTGCTATTACTGATATAATTATTAGCAAGGATGCCGAATACTAAAATTATCAACGTGCTCAAGGGAGACACGTTTCAGGACGTGTTTGATGCACTCACCGGCACTGATGCCAGTGAGGTGGTTTTAATTTTTCCAAAAGGATCAAAATTGGCAAAGAGTCACAAATATTTCGGTGAGATTAGCGATGAGGCAGTATCATCTGGACGACAGGTGAGTGTCATGACATCTGACCCCAAAATTGCTGAATTCGCATCGCAATACGGTATGACGCTTTTAAATAAACCTTCGACGACAAAAAAGAAAGTTGCTGTGAGAATGCACGATGATGAGGATTCGGATACGACAAATGAGACAGTGGAATTTGAAGCACCTTCTGATGATGAAGATTCTGGAGAAAAGATTGATGAAAAACTAGATGAAGACGATGAGGAGGATGGGGAAGAGCAAAAAGAGGAAGATGATGAGCAGAATATAGAAGAACCAAAGAACAATGATATTCAATACGAACCAATTCAAACTGGCCGGCCACTGACAGTTGAGACTGAATTGGCCAATTTCTATAATAACCAAAATAGCCATGAACCAGTGGCTACAACAACCTCTCAAAGACAGATACATGATATCAAGATTAAAAAAGATGCTCGGACTATATCCACAAAACAAAGCGGGGAGCGACCAGAAGATATTTTTATCAGTGTCAAACCACAACACAAAGATGTCGATAGTGATCTGCGACAGATGTGGAGCGAGAAAACCAGTGACCATAGCCCGCCAATATCTGCCACTAAAATAGCCACTACTTCAAACAAAAGATTCTTTTTGAGATTGCCGTTTCTGTTTTTAGTACTTGGCAGTGCTGTCGGTTTCTTTGTCTATTACACAATCACAGGCACAGTTTCGATTACAATTCGTCCACAGATGCAAGAGATTGGTTTTGATTTGCCACTTGGTGCATCCAGCGATGTCACTGCTATAAATATAGATGCGCATAAAGTTCCGGGACAGCAGTTTTCTGTAACCCAAGAGCTTACAACATCATTCCCAGCAACTGGCTCACGAGAAGTAGCCCAAAAAGCACGTGGCGTTATTACTATATATAACAAAAGCTCCAGCCCACAAAAACTCATTGCGACCACGCGATTCGAATCCGAAAATGGATTGATTTTCAGAATACCCAGCTCAATCAGCGTACCCGGTGGCACAGATAAGGCTCCTGGGTCTATAGAATCACAAGTTTATGCTGATCGCGCCGGTAAAGAATATAATATACCGGCCGGTAACTACACAATCCCGGGATTCAAAAGCACACCTAGATACGACCAATTTTCTGGTGTTTCAAAAACAGCAAT
Source organism: uncultured Candidatus Saccharibacteria bacterium (assembly GCA_964446135.1). GTDB lineage: Bacteria > Patescibacteriota > Minisyncoccia > 2-02-FULL-40-12 > IGHO2-01-FULL-4-A > CAYUQA01. Next base: position 2,822 of record CAYUQA010000071.1, read on the forward strand.
GACCGGTGGTATTATTGGTCCAGCCAAAATAGTAACTCAAGAAGATTATGACAAGGGCCTCGCTACTGCCAAGCAACAACTTAAAGAAAAAATAGTTACCGCCCTAAAAGGCCGGGTCGGTGAACTATACACCATTGAAGGTACGGCTGTAGAGTTCAGCACGCCAAAAACAAACGTCCAGTCCGATGAAGCAGCCGATAACCTCGAAGTAACTATCGGCGGCAAAATACAAACTATTGGCTTCCGAGAGTCAGATATCAAAAAAGTTGTCGCTGATTATCTGCTACAAAATAGTCAGTTAGCGGTTATAGATTCAAAATTAAAACTCAACTACAAAAATCCGGAATTAAGTAATGACGGCAAGACATTAGGCTTTGTCGTCAGTATATCTGGCACTGCTTCAAAACCAATCGACTCTAATAAATTCAGTGAGGATATTAAAGGCCTAAAAGAACAAGATCTACAAACATACATAAAAAACAATCCAAACGTCGAATCAGCTCGTATTTTCCTATCGCCATTCTGGATGCGTAGCGCACCAAAAGAATCCAGTCGTATCAAAGTTAAGCT
>CAYUQA010000072.1:0-4137 GCA_964446135.1 uncultured Candidatus Saccharibacteria bacterium
CCTTGAAGTCGAGCAAGAATAGCCATCTTTGTCGGTAACTCCAAGCGTTACATTGTAGTTACCGGCAGTTCCATAAGCATGCGCCGGATTTTTAGTAGTTGAAGTGCCAGCATCGCCAAACTGCCATGACCACGCATTACATGCATCCGGTCCGTTACCGTTTGCATAACATTGTGTCGTGTCACTAAATTGCGCCGCATCCGGACTTACCTTTGGCTTGGTCGGTGTCCATGTAAAATCAATAGCCGGATATGCATGCTTCGGCGTCAAAAACGTCACATTAGACGACGGAAACGGCGTAGCCGTGGAAGTCGCCGTAACAGTCGGTGTTGGAGACCCAACAGTAATTGGAAGGAGGTCAGTTGCGGTAACACCACCGCGACTCACTAAAACTTTTGCATTATACCCTCCAGCAGTTGAATAATTACACAAATCAGCTTGCGTATTGGTCGTACTACTTGACGTCGTAGTCTTCTCGTAACCACCATTATTAGTACAGTCAAAATTATACGTAATAGTACCCGTCGCCGTGCCACTCACCACTGCTTGCAGATCAACACCATTTAAAGGAGGCCCACCAGAAACGCCAGTTGAGCTATACCCCGAATTTGTTGTAGAACCACTAAGAACAACTGAGAGCGTCGGTGGAACACCACACCCAGAAACCGCGGTATACTGACATCCACCACTTACACAAAAATCATTCGTACATGCATTAAGATCGTTACATTGACTATCGGTCGTACACGCGGGCAATGGTGTCGGCGTTGAGCAATCAGCATTGGTCGAGCAACTATCCGTACCCGCACCAGAAAGTGTCGAACAAGTATTATTGAAACAGGCACGGTGAGTGGCAAGCGGAGTTGGGGTCGGGGTTGGGGTCGGCGTAGCACTCGGAGTTGGCGTGGGAGTGCTAGAACAGCTCAAACCTTCATTTGAACACTGATTTGATAAACCACACTCGCTAGGACCATAGACTGCGGTACAAGTATTATTGACACATTTCAAGCGCCCACAGGATGGAGATGGTGTTGGAGATGGTGTTGGAGGTGGTGTTGGAGTTGGTGTCGCACAATATTGTGCCCCACAAGAACCATTAGTGGCACTACAACAAACACCAATACCACAAGAACTGCCAGAAGTAGCAGGTGCAGCACATGGTCCTGGCTGAATAGATGGAGTAGGCGTAGGAGTCGGCGTTGGCTGACAACCACAAGTAATGTGCGTATTACACACAGCGCCAATACCGCCAGCACCACCAGCACATTGAACATATTCTCCGAAATCACAAAATGCCAAACCGTTACAAGAACAATTCATACTGCTCGTAGACTCGCATCTACCACCAGACACGCAAGAATTTCGAGGACAAGAAATCGTATCTGCAAATACACGAGGTATACTTAAAAAACTTACGAGAGCAAAAAATAATATTACAGATTTCCTCATATGGTATAGATTCATAATTTCTTTAAAACCTGAATTTCTATATTCGTACTCTGATTTTGCTGAAAACTTTCAAGAATCTGAAACTGATAATCATTATTCTCAGCCTCAATAACCCCCAAAAGATTAGCTCGAATTGCTTTAAGAATCTTCAGATTTTTTTCACCCCTGAGAAGCTCCAAAAATCCGGTATCCGTTGATGCAATATCGCGTTGTACATGATAGACAAAATAATAACCTTGGCGTTGATCACTATAAAGAATTTTTTGATAGAGGGTATTTGTAGCATCTTGCAAGATCAAGGGCAGTAAATTATTCGGCACTGCAGCTTTACTTATTGTGGTAAATAACTGCGCTTCAGGAAAATGTAGCTTTATTTTCTTGAGCAATATACTCTTTGTTAATTCAAGTGAAGGTGTGGTCTGTGTTGTTGTTGTTGTTGATGTTCTATTCTGAAAAGACACGGTAAAAACTAAAAAAACAACCAAAGCAACAAGGATAATTAATACAGATAGAATGATTTTACCACGCAAGCCCATAGATAATCTTATTATAAAATAAAAAGCTGCCGAAGATACTATGTCTTATCAACATATACCCTCGGGAGTCATAGAGTCACTGTTTCGAGAAAATCATTGCCTCGGAAAAGGCAAAGCGGTTTTCCACTCGGATCGAGTGAGTACCCTGTGTTAACACAGCAGGACTCTTAATCTTCTGGGGGCTAACGTATTGGGTCATAGCCGCCACACCGTCGACAAAGATTACGGTATCTCTGTCGAAATTTGATCCCTTTATTATCAGCTTACCGCTTTTGTTAACTTTCGCGACTTTAATTGCGATATCGAAGTCGTTCCAGCCAACTTGTGCGGCAGTAAATCGACAGATATTAAAAACGTCCTCGACTCCACGCATAAAACACGGCAGGCTCTCATTCGGACATTTTATGCAATTACCATTCTCCGCAAACGGCCGAACCGAAGGCGCCTGACAAGTACAATCACTATGCTCATCAAAAGCATAGTATAAGTGCCCTATCTCAAAGGCACCCAGAAAACCATATACTCCTAGATCAGATGAGCTCACTACCGAATATGGGCCTCCTAGATAGGCAAAACTTCCTGGTGCTAGGATCTGACTAGATTCGCCCCTGAGAAAAAATACCACGGACACAGAATCGAATCCCCCAGCACCTCTGACTGATGCGGCATACTGATCAACCGCGTCAAAGGCACCAATCGGGTCACCATTGCCGTAGCCGAGCTTCTTCATTGCATGAGCAACCCATGTGGTGTTTTGGTCAACCGTATGGTTGACTGGTTCCTCGGGAATCGATACATGCCTCGATATCGCAAGCTCGAAAGAAACTTTTTTGCGATATTGAGGCGCAGCAGTCGACCAGCTCTTCTGAAGACTAGCGAGCGTCGATGTAACAACATCGCACATCTGCTCCTTGTTCCAGTCGAACTGGTTAAAATCGCCGGTTCCATCGGAATCCGGAAAAATGGCTATGAGACCGATCCGACCGACCATGGTTGGAATTTTGAATTTCGGTTGACTCGCTTCGTTCTGTGCTCTTGTAAAAGAGACAGGAGAAGCGAGAAGAATGATTGCGATTACGAAAGAAAATATTTTTTTCATTCGCTTCTCCTCACTTTTTCATAAAATTTTAAAAGGGCTTCCGCCTTTTAACTATTTACTAATCATACCACATTCCGGCCGAAAACTCAAATACCCGCTATTTTCCAACAGATAGAGGGTATTTTATGTTTTTTGACTCCTTATTGAGAAATCTCCTCGGCGCGTTTTTGTCGCTGAGCATCAAGACTATTAAGCACTACATCGAGCGTCCGAATCTTCTTATCAATCCAACGAAAGCTACCTAATAAGGTAACGTCACTCATATCGTTTTGTAATGCTCGCAAAAATCTCAGTTCGTTTTTCCGGTCAACGATCTGTCGCCAAATTTGTTCATATTGAATATCACGGTTCGAGTCATCCAGAGGAATTTGCCTGTAACTACCTCCTAGTAATTCTTCTTTTGTTTTTTCAAGGTCATTATGACGTAATCGTAAATCAGCCCTCGCAAATTCGATTATTGCATCGAGTTGATCCCTAATTTCTTTTTTAATATTATCATCTTTCTCAATCTCTGTTAAAAGTCCCGCCGAAAACTCGCCTAGATGTTCGATATTTTTAATTTCAAATTCGGTTGCAATAACTTCATCTTTTTCCGGCCCTTCCTGATGCGCACGAAAACGTAAAACATTATCAGGTTCTGCTATTCTCGTCGGACGGAGTTCCCTAGCGACATCTTTCGGTCTCTCAAATATTTTTGTTGGCTCTCCTTGAAGTGACTCTTTATTTGCGGACATAATATATCGAATATACTATCACACCAGAAAAAAGAGTCTACTAGGCGCTAGGCTTTTCCAAGGTTCGACCTTGGAATTCGGAGGGGTGGGGTTGATGGCTACTGGAACCACCCCAAGACGGCGCCAATATCACAGATTCCTGTGCGAATATAACAGTATGTCAAAGCAACGTTGTAGTTAGCCCATAACAAGAAAATGGAACAGGTTTGGTAGAATATTGTTGTCGAAACATATATCAACCAATTAACCTATTCCACTTTCATGTCTACTGTACCATCGTCGTTCAATGAGCGACAAGTTCGTTCGGTGTTGAGAAAAG
>CAYUQA010000073.1:0-6727 GCA_964446135.1 uncultured Candidatus Saccharibacteria bacterium
GGAAGGCGTCAAAATTGTGTTGGGCCTGCGCGTCCTTCGATAATGCGTCGGTGAGCTCATCGGGCATATCGGGATTTTTGGGAATGCCGTGATCGTGGGTCGGCTTGGCGGCGCCGAGTTTGTAAAATTTCATGCCTTCCTCGGTCATCAGGCCGCGTTTGATCAAGTCGCGCGCATAGCGGAGCGTATTGTTGCTCCAGCGACTGTTGTGGTTGCGGCGTACAAACTTGCGGACATAGGTTTGGTCATTAAGCCGATGGAGAGTAGTGTCAATCCAACCAAAGCAGATGGCCTCTTCGAGTAGTTCACGATGCGTCGGTGCTGGCTTGCCGGTGTGTCGTTTGTGCACCACCACCGCAACGGTCTTCTCTGTGGTGTGATGGTGCTCCAACCACTTCCGAAAATCATCGCACGTGTAGACGGTGATGGGGTGACTTGGCGAGGTTGTGATCGTATTACTAAGGATTAAGCTCAAGAATGTTTTTGAGAGAAATAAGGTTACCAGCCTTTTCTTTATATCGATTATGTAATAAAATCAGCAATTCTCTATTTTTCCAGATCTCATTTACAAACTCATCAGTTATGGATTCGTCTGGAAATCCTGCCTTCTTGAGCTTCTCTTTGGTATATTCTTTTTTGTCATAAACACGACCGTCAGGCAACTTATTATCGTAAAGGAAAGGAGATAGGCTAATGAGAAAACTATTATCGAGACGAGAATCATTAAAAAGCACATTTACATTTTTTATAAACTCATCCGAAAATTGCAAGTTCTCGATGCCCAAAAAATTGAGTAATTCATCTGCGTGCTCTAAACCTCTAAGATTGCCAAGCTCAATCATTCTTTGGACCTTTTGTAGAGCAAGATTTGCCAGTTCTTGTTTTTGTATCTCCGATAACTCTTCCTTCTCAAGTGTCTTTAATATATAACCAAAGTGCACTGAACCTTCTTCGATTAAACTTCTTTCGATTTTTACAATAGAAGATTGAACTTGAAGTTCAGGTAAGTTGTTTTCCATATATGATTAGTTTAATCTTTATTTTAGAAAAAACAAGTTTACAAAAAAATAAACAGTATCCGCTGTCTATCCGTCATACGCGGCTTAAAGCGCGGCGATGTGGATTGTGGTCATTTGGACAAAATTTATCAAAAATCGCAGAATTTTGCAATTAAAAATCCCGGACAAGAACCAGCTTGGTTCGTCCGGGATCAACAAGCATGTGCGGAATGGTGATTTACACAATAAAGATAATGTATTGATTTATAATGTTTGTCATTATCAATCTCTAATAGTCGGGTTTTGACTAATTATCGCTTGGCAGAGATAGCGATTTGGACTTATCTGTAATGGCCGTCGGTGTTGATACAGGTCATTGTCTATTTGAACTACAGAATGTATTGGTACAGATATAATTGTATGCGTGGAAATATCGCGTATTTCTGTCATTTCAGCATTAGACCAGAGTACAAGAGAAAGACCGGAGGAATCACTTATATCGCGATGCCATTTGAAGACATATTCAAAATGATCCATTTTTTCTTGTAAAATTTTTGTTGCCTCTGTTGGCGGATGGGGATGTGCAGACAGCAATATAAGAATGTATCCCTGTGATTTTAGCTTCCGTATAGTGTCACGGGCTGTTGGCGTCAACGTAAGGTGTTGTAAGTACCCGTCTTTTTTCTGTTCATCAGTATAAATCCAGTGAGGTGCCTTAGTTCTCTTGGTGCTTTTCGGATACCACATCGTGCCGTCGCCATCAAAGAACAGGATTTTCTTATTAAGCATAGCGTTAATATATATTGTCCGAATCTCCGTGTCGAGACTTCACTTGTGCCTGTTCACAGATAAAAAACGAACTAAGTATTTGACTTTGTGGTCGGATTCAAGAAATTTTTGTTTTTGGTGTGGGCGGAGTTGAGTTTGTGTACCACGACATCGGTAGTTATGCCAGTATAGAACGTACCATCAGCACATTCGAGAATGTAGATAAAATACATTTGGGTTTAGTCTAGTTCCGTATCGCGGGCAGGTCAAGACAAATCAAAAAGCGGAGTGGTGTATTAAACCAAACCGCTTGGAATAAGTTCCTTTCTGTCGCTCAATTGTCATCTCCGACATCACCAGCAGATCTGATAATGAGGATTTACAGCTGTAGCTGCTTCGGATTTACGCACATTCGAATTTGTCTTCCATGATAATTTTAATCTTGGCGTGCCAGAATCTTCGAAGTTGTCTATCCATTTTTCAATAATGAAACCCATCGAGGTATACATTGCCAAGATTTTTGAATTATGCGGATGCGTTACGAGCCAGAGATAACGACAATCTTTCATTCGATCCATTCTAAAACGAACTGCTTCATGAGTAATACCTTGTCCTCGGTATTCGGGAAGGATGAATAAACCGCCGAAATATCCTTCCTTTCCATTGATGGAATAGGATGTTGAACCAATTACTCTGCCCTGTTGAAGAATGAAGTACACATCTTCATCTAGAGGCATCTCTCGTGCTTCTTTCTCGTCCGTGATTGCTCTATAAGATTCTGAACTCCCTTGTTTCTCAAGGCAAACATAGAGCTCGACATCTTCTGAATTTGTTGATTCAGCCTTTCGAAAGATTATACTCATCAGCTTCGCATCTTCCATAACACTCTCCTTCTCAAGATTTTTCAGACATGATTATAATACAATACATTTAGTATATCGCAAAGAGCAGTATTATTTATTTAATGCGGCGCGAGTAGCGGGACCAACAAAACCGAGCGGATCAAGTTTTGCGGATGTTTGGAATTCTTTGACTGCCGATTGTGTCAATGCGCCAAAGTATCCAGTGACCGGACCACTATAAAGTCCGAGTGCAGTTAATTTTTTCTGAAGTTGTGTGACTTCGGGACTGGTCATGCCGAGTTTTAGGGTCGCGCTAATTTTGGAAGCAATACCAGAAGAAATATTGGCAGTCAAGGCTGATCTAGCAACAACTGCCGGAGTAGGTACTGGAGTCGGCCCATAGACAATCGCCGGTGCCGGAGTCGCAAAAGCGGCCAGATATGAGTTTACGGTATTGACTGCTACCGGAATTGCTCCACAGTCATTGGTCGCACTACAGATAACCAAAACACTTGCGCCGGAATTGAGTCCGTTCAGACTCAACGTAGTGCCATTGACCGATGCTTGAACAACATTTGGATTGGAGTTGTAACTTATTGCATAGCTATTTATGAGTCTGCCAGAAAGCGTGACATTGCTTTTCTGATTTAGTTTCAAAGAAACGGTACCGGGACTAAATTGTGTCGGATATATTTTTATTGGGTCAGTTGATATTGAGACAGAACTCGGTGTTACGATTGTGCCTGGTGTTACGATTGGTGTCGGGGTCAATGTTGGTGTTGGTACGGTTGATCCCTGGGAAATCACATTAATCGTTTGCCGTATGATCGTACTGTGGTTCGCTGAATCAACCACGGATATTGAAATGACATGCTCGCCCGTTTCCTGACTACTCGGTGTCCATTTTACATTACCATCGGCATCAATGTTTGTATTGCCAAGCGAAGAATTACCATTCGAATCATTAATATAAAATCTTGGACTACTAAATCCCGTTGCGGCAACGGTAAAGGTAACTGGCTGATTTACGGCAACGGTACTACCCGGTGTGAGGGCGTTGACCTTAGCAAAGAAAGAAGGTGTTACCGTGATGGTTAGTGGTGTTGTAGCATTGCCTAAACCGCCGCTCGAGTCGCTAACAATAATTGTGAAATTATGGATACCAAGGTCATCGGTCGTTGGCGTCCAGGTAAAGATATCGCCGCTAATGTTGGAAATATTGATGGTGCTATTTGGTGTAGAATCGGAAACGCCATAGGATGGTTTCGCGATGCCATTTGAAGACATAGTAAATATAATTTTTGTTCCCACCGGCACACTCGATCCCGGTGATATCGAGCTTACCGAAACGGTATTTTCTGCATAAGTAAATGCAAATGGAACAACCAAGAGTGCTATCCCAACAGTGAAACTAGCCAAAAAATGTATTTTTTTCATGATGCGTGAATATGGATCGTATTGCAGAAATATCCGGAATATGATCCTTTATTAAATATTATTTTAAGTATACAAAATTTTGATACGGAAGAAAACATGCATTCAAGCGATTGTTGATTTATATTTTTATTTTCTTTGCTTTTTGTATATTTTCAATCAAAGCTCGTGTTATCGGACCAACAAAACCAAATGCGGGTTGGACAGCATTTTGTTTCTGAAAACGTATTACTGCTTGTTTAGTCAACGAACCAAAATAACCGGTTATCAATTTTTCGGGATACAAACCTTCCATAACAAGAAATCGCTGAAGATATTCGACTAGTGAACTACGCCTACCGACATAGAGATCTTCAGGAAACAGAATAATCTTTTGAAATGTTGGAGTCGGAAGATGTGGAACGCGTGCAAGTGATTCTAATTTGTTCCGCGTTCTTGTATCAGCAAAACCAGATGTCGGAAGATTATATTTCTTTTGAAATTTCAAAACTGCTTGTACCATCGTCTGATCAAATATGCCATTAATTTTGCCCTCTGGATAAATCGCTGATTCTTGTGTGAGAATGAGTTGGAGGTGTCTCACCGCATTACCCTGACTGCCCACTATTAAATCGTTTGAAAATTTAAAAAGTGGCGTTCGCTGAACTGCTTTTGGAATAACTGGTAATGATACACTCTTTTTTTTCGCTTTTGGGGTTACTTTGAAAAGCACTGCTCCGGAACTTTCCAAATCATCGGCATCTTTGGTAAAAAATCCATAGGTATATTTTTTACCGTTCTCAAGATCGGTATCGGTAAATGTTGTGCCATTGCCCCTATAAACAATCGTGCCATTACGGGCATCGCGAGAATGTGCCGAAAGGTCTTTGCGAACAATAAAGACATTTGCAAGTTTGGTTATATCTTTCGGGTTTTTCCAGAGAAAAACAACTTGCGAATCCAGTGCTTCAACTTTGATAATTTTTGAGAGTGGCGGATGAAGCGGTGGTTGGCCATATCCTCCGCCGGGCAATCGCACCGGTTCTGGCCGATTAATGGCAAGATCTTCGTCTTCATCGTAGATAACTTTTGGCGTTGGCACCGGTGTAACTATTATGACATTAGGTATCGCGGCAGTTGTAAATCTCTTGTTCTCATACAATGTCGTATCACCAATAGCATTTGTCGCACGAATAAGATAATTATATTTTGTTGCCGATTTTAGATTATTTAAAACAACCGAATGGCTTTGTACCAATGTTTCGCCGATTATCTGTAACCCATATCCTGAAGTTGTGCCGTAATCAATATGAGAATTTGCTGGTTGATTGGTATTCCATCGTATCGTCGCACTTGATGTAGCGATGTATTCGACAGCAACATTTGAGATCACGAGTATTGGCTCTACGGTAATAGGTTCGAAGAGCGTATTAAATTCATAATTATCAGAATTCGTAGTTAAAGCGCTCGCAGTTGCAATAATTTGATAATGATAGTTCGTACCGGATTGTAGACCAGAAATCTTAGCTTTATGTTGTTCTGCCTGGCTATATATACTACTGACCTGCGATTCATATTCTGGCGAAGTACCAAAAGTAACGCGCCCGTCAGTCGGTATATTTGTTACCCAGGTTATCATTGCTGAAGAAGAACTGATATTAGCTATTTCGATATCAGAAATAAGTAATATTGGCGTGGGAATCGGCGTTGATGTTGGTAATATGCTTATGATCGGACTCGGCGAGGGTGCTATTGTTGGTGATCCGGTAATAATCGGTGTGATGATGGGAGCTGGAGAAAATATCGCTGTTGGAGTTGGTGTTCGAGTTGCCAGAGGAGTCGCTGTTACGAGGGGTGCTGAGCTTGGAATTGGTGTCGGTGTCGTCAAACTATGCGTCGTGAATGTCTCATCGGGTGAGCTTGATTCATTTCCGCTGACATCTTGAACAATAACTCGATAATGGTACCTTGTAGCACTTTGGAGTCCGGTCAAATCAATAGCATTTTCGTCTGAAAAATCAGTGCTGATCGGGGTTTCGCTACCGTAGTTCTCATCAAGTCCATATTGAACTTTTATAATTGTCAATTCATCGGTTAGTACAGTGATCGTCGTGCCACCGGTCGTAATATTTGAGATACTAATATCAGAGATAACCGGCGGTTCGCTATCGATTATTTCGGGCTCATCTGATGTGATAACGGTTTGCTCATCTGAATAGCTCACATTCCCTGCTTCATCGGTGGTCACGATACGGTAATGATACGTTGTCGAAGGATTTAAATTACTCAACGGCTGAAGGTGTTCGAGAGAAGCAACAACTGATTGGGTCGTGCGCGAACCATAGCTATTGGTGGTGCCATATTCGACATAACCATTCGCTAACTCGTCAGTGGTCCACGCAATTGCGGCAGTTGTCGGTTCAACCGAAATTCCGTTGATAGAAACAAACACCGGACCGGTCGTATCCGGTTCTGGGGTTGGTATGGGTGTTGGGAGAATTGTCGATATTGGTAGCGGTGTCGGCGTTGTGGCGATTAGTTGCGCAAAAACTGATGTTTGCAAAAAACCGAAAACGACTATCAATAATAAAACCAAGAACCACAAAACTCGGTTTTTATAATTTTTATAAAAAGAAAGGAGCTCTTGCCTCATCTTCTCATTATAGATTTATTCAGCTTGTACTACAAAGTTGATTATTGAAAAAT
>CAYUQA010000074.1:0-1854 GCA_964446135.1 uncultured Candidatus Saccharibacteria bacterium
GTGGTGGCAAAAAAATGGAAAAGTCAAAATACATTGATAGCGCCTTGTTTATTATCCGTCTGTCGCTTGCCGCAGTTTTCATCGCCCATGGCATACAAAAACTCACGAATATAGACAGCGTAATCGCATTCTTTTCAGGTCTTGGTTTTAGTAGTGCAACAGCCTATACAATCGCCATTCTCGAGACTGCCAGCGGTTTTGCTATGTTATTTGGTATTTTCACACGGGCAGCCGGTATCATTATCGGCTTGATCATGTTGGTTGCTATTTATAGCGTTAAATTCAAGGCAGGCTATTTCGGTGGCTATGAATACGACACGACATTGTTTGCTTCAGCCATCGCTATTGCTATCGCCGGTGCAGGCAATTGGAATATCGCAAGGTTATTCAAAAAATAAAATGTGGCTGATTTCGTATCGACAGAAATAATTAAAAAACTAACGCAACGCGGTTTTGATGTCGCCGATTCGATCAGCACCAAAACGAAATATAGTACTGATACCAGTATTTTTAAGATCACGCCACAGTGCGTGATCTTTCCGCGTTCAAGCAAAGAGATAAAAGATCTTGTCATTTGGGTTAACACCTACAACCAAAACCATCCACATCAAAGAGTATCTTTGACGGCACGATCAGCCGGTACTGATATGACCGGCGGTCCTTTGAGCGCATCAATAGTGCTTGATATGACCAAATATTTTAATCAGATTATCCGGATCGGGCAAAATCGTGCTGTCGTTCAACCGGGCGTTTATTATCGAGATTTTGAAAAAGCAACGCTCAAACACGATCTTCTTCTACCCTCATTTCCGGCATCGCGAGAGATTTGCACCGTCGGCGGTATGGCCGCCAATAATTCCGGCGGCGAGAAAAGTCTAACTTACGGCAAAACGGAACGCTATATCGAGAAACTAAAAGTTATTTTAAGTGACGGGCATGAATATACGCTATCTTATGATAAAAATAACGAGATAGAGAAAACGATATTCCATAAAAAATCCGTCAAACTTATCAATGCCCATCACGATACCATCTTATCTGCCAAACCTGATGTCTCTAAAAATTCTGCCGGCTACGCATTATGGAATACAATTCGTCCAAGCGGCGATATCAACTTACTGCCGCTTTTTGTTGGGGCACAGGGGACACTCGGCATAATTACCGAGATTACTTTTCGACTTATAAAACCACAAAAATATTCGCGTCTACTTGTCGTTTTTCTCAAAGATAAACATATCCCAGTTCTGGCATCACTGACCAAAACAATCCTAAAATACAAACCAGAAAGTTTTGAAGTTTTTGATAATCACACGCTATCAATCACGCTTAAATACTTGCCGGAATTCGTCGGACTCACGGGGGCCAATACTTTACTGCATTTGCTCTGGCAGTTTCTACCGGAGTTCTGGCTCATTTTGACATCTGGCATACCAAAACTGGTTCTTTTGGTAGAGATGACCGGCAATAGCGAAAAAGAAACACTTGATAGATGTCATGGCGTTGAACAGGCAATTGCTGATTTTAAAGTCAAAACCCGTATTACTAAAGATGACCAAGAGACCAAAAAATATCTTACTATTCGCCGCGAGAGTTTCAATCTTCTCCGTCATCATTTACGTGGCAAACGCACAGCGCCTTTTATTGATGACGTTATCGTCAAGCCAGAGCATCTGCCGCAATTTTTACCAAAGCTCAATAAGATACTCGCAGAATATAACATAACCTATACCTTAGCTGGACATCTGGGTGATGGTAATTTTCATATTATTCCTATAGTTAATCTAGCTGACCCCAAAACACCTCGAATTATTACAGAGCTTATGACCAAAATATATGCGCTTGTTTTCTCATTTA
>CAYUQA010000075.1:0-13980 GCA_964446135.1 uncultured Candidatus Saccharibacteria bacterium
AAATCATTCATTTCTCGCATCTCGGTTGACGAAGTGGCGCTCAAACGTAACCTCGAAGCCCAAGGTGATGCAATCCTTGCCGAGCTGATCTATATTGCTCTACAGATGGCCGGCTACGATGGCGACGCTCATGAGTTGGTGAATGACATCGCCGTGCCTCATTCGAGACAGAGTGGTATCTCGCTTCTTGAGGCGACGAAGTGGGCACTTCGTGAGAGTCCAGAGGTGTGGGAAAACATTCCACTTAAAACGATTGAGATGCTCGGTAAACCGGAAACTTATATCGGTGCTGCCGCAATGAAGGCTTGCGAAGTAGCGAAAGCGGCGGAGGCTTATCTTAACGTGTAGTGATCGTGCAGAAATTCACAAGAGAATAATCAGGCCTGTTCAGGAAACCGAGCAGGTCTTTTTCTATTGTATATTGAGGCGTAAGAATCTGGAAAATCCTTTACAAAACTTGCTAAATTCCAGTTGGCCGGATATATTGGACTTAGTTCGAACGGAGTTTGGATCTGACATTTCCGCCGAAAGAAGCCAAAACGAACGGCGGGATTGAGCTCTTTCAAAATCATCAAAAAGCCCGTCAAAAATGTTGGCTCAAATTTTACTTTGAAAAACGAGAGAGGAACGAGATGACAAATAAAAAGACTGTAATAAAGCCAACTTCAGACACAGGTAATCCATTTACACTTTTAGCTAAAGCCTTCGATGAGGGCCGTCTGGATATTTGTTTAGAACTACTCACTAATATTTATGTTTATCTTCATAGAAAAATGCCGCCAAATTCTTTAAGAAGGTCTTGGCGAAATGAACTCGACTTTAAGAGTCTTTTTGATCGCGAGAAGGAACTTTATGGCCTTCCACTTTCCGCTATCCGCTATCCGTGATTTTATCGTACAGAAAACATCCTCTGGTTGTTATCATATTCGCCTCTATATTAACCACCTTGGCAAAGGAAAGAGTGATTGCTGGTTGGACTACTCCAACGAAGCCAACGCAATGTCTATTGATGGACATCGCTCAAATATAGCAAAAAGAGGCAGGCAACTAATGGGCTATCGTGAGAGGATACTGGAAAGATGAAAGAGCAACCAAGAAAAAAAACTCACTATATATCGATATCGCGGATCAAAAGAGCTTCTTTACGGGGCTCTTTTTATATTGTATATTGAGAAAAACGAACTATGAAATCAAAAATTATTATTGCGATTCTGTTACTGGTCAGTATATATTTTGCGATCAGTTACTTTCTGATCGGTGCCTTCCCTTATTGGTATAAACAAGGCCATTACATCGCTTACCGCTATTATTGTTCTGATGTTTGCCCAGAAAATGGACGTTGGTTCAGCACCTATTATCCAATACCGACAAGAGAAGACTGCCTCGCACTCAAAGGCGAGCCAATTGTCGATCCGGCTTTCCGAGCATATATTGGGTGCAAACCATAGTCGGTTTTTAAAATTTTGCGAAGCAAAATATTGGAGAGGTGGCCGAGTGGGTTTGATGTCTGGGAGACATCGAACGGGTCGCAAAAGCGACACCGGAAGCACGAAGGCCATCGGTTTTTAAAATTTTGCGAAGCAAAATATTGGAGAGGTGGCCGAGTGGTTTAAGGCAGCGGTTTACTAAACCGCCGTACCCTTACCGGTACCGTGGGTTCGAATCCCACCTTCTCCGCATATGATTTTTGAAATGCCTTTAGCGCATTTTGAAAATCATATTTTGTAGAAAGCAGGGATTCGAAGAATCCCGACCAACATTAATTTGAATTGCGCAAGCAATTCGTAGTGGAAGTGCCGACTTGTCGGCCACCTTCTCCGCATCGATAAATTAAAAGAGTATTTATATCTCTTTTAATTTATTCGTATTATGAAGTAGGAGGGATTCGAACGGCCGGAGCAAATGTATCGTCAGCAGACGATACTGCGAGGCCCGGTCCTGAGGCAAAGTTTTGCGGCGGCAAAACTTTGACCGAAGGCGAATCCCACCTTCTCCGCATATGATTTTTGAAATGCCTTTAGCGCATTTTGAAAATCATATTTTGTAGAAAGCAGGGATTCGCCAAGTATTTATTATGGACACTATAACCATCACCATTACTACAAAAGGAATTCATGGAGCTACCGAAGAGGAGCAACATACGCGACAACAATTTGAATGCGTAGCAAAAATTGGTATAGCCCCACCACACGGACGCTATACCGATAGCGTTGACCAAATCACCGACTACCGCCCTATCAAAAAAGATATTCGCAATATCATTGAAAATGGTCACTTTCAATATATTGAGACACTAGCCGAAACGATTGCATACAACATTCTCGAAACAGAATCGGTACACACCGCCAAAGTTACCATTCGAAAACTAGATATTTGGGGTCAGCCGGCAGTAACGATTACCAGGTCTCGTTAGAATATTTTTTATAAATAAAAACGCGCGGGTTTTAAGCCGCGCGGGGTGGGGAATCATCTTATAAAGATAAAACCTCGAAATTTGCATAAGCATAGACACCTTCTTTAAAAAATTGATTGGTGTGTTCTAATTTTTTACTACTGATAAAAATATGACAGTGTCGGAGTGCTGGCAATTGTTTCGATAGAATTTCGGGCATAGTATCTTTGAGAGTTAGCGGCATAAATCCGAGCAACAATGTCTGACCATTGATCGCATTACAACCATCAAGATATCGCAACAATTGCGGATACACAGTAGCAAGTCCGGGTTTAGCAAGATCCAGATTACCTTCTCGCATATATTCTTTCATTGAGAAAAAAATCGAGTCGGCAAGACAATCTTCTATATCACTAGCATCACTAGTCTGAACTTGTCTAGCTCGGTCTTGCTGCAATTTAAATTTCAAAAAATCAGTCGACACAAGACCAAAATCAGTAAATAGTTTACGAACCGGATCGATTATTCGCATTTTGTAAAAGCTACTACGTGCTTTGCTTATATATGCATCCTTCGGCTGACCAAGATCATCCAACATCGTCACTATCTGTGTTGTAATACGATCTCGATACCAACGCGCAGCCATCGCGGCAAGCGCTAAGCTTTGAAACGAAAACATATTCTCATAGTCGGGATATACTACTGAATCGCCAAAAATAAGGCGAGCATACCCAGCAAATGAAATGATATTTTTTGATTCACTTCCGATCGCTGTTTCATATACGCCTTTAAGATACGAAAGTAATTCCCCGCCACTCTCAATCTTTAATAGTTCTACCATTAGACAAACCCTCCCTTTCAAATATCATGCACAAAAGTCGTACGGCCATAGTATACAACATAACCTCCATCTTGTCATCTTTTTTAAAGGTAAAATTTCAAAAAACTGGCTAAAATCGAGAAAATCTGATATCATTTATGCCTATGGCCAAAGCAAAAACACTCCCAAAAGAATCGCCAAAGACTCGTCCACCGATCGTGGTCATTTTGGGTCATGTCGATCATGGCAAAACATCCATTCTGGACAAAATTCGCGAGACAAAAGTCGCTGAAGGCGAAGCGGGTGGTATCACGCAACACATAGGCGCATATCAAGCGACTCACAAAGAGCAAAAAATCACTTTTTTGGACACGCCCGGACACGAAGCATTTACTGCGATCCGCTCGCGTGGTGCTAAAGTAGCTGACATTGCCGTTCTCGTAGTCGCCGCTGATGAAGGCGTCAAACCGCAAACCAAAGAAGCGGTTGAAATTATCCAAAAAGCCGAGATCCCTTTTATTGTCGCCATCAACAAGATAGACAAAGAAGCGGCCAATCCTGACAATGTCAAACAAGCACTCGCCGAGCTAGAAGTCTTCGTCGAAGGCTATGGCGGACAGGTGCCAGTCATTTTACTTTCAGCAAAGACAGGACAGGGCATTGATGAGTTGCTCGAAATGATTGCCCTCGTAGCTGAACTTGAAGAACTGCCCTATCATGCAGACGGACCAGCCAAAGGCATCCTTATCGAATCACGCAAGGACCCCCGTCGTGGCATCATTGCAAATGCCATAGTTCAAGAGGGTACGCTACGCGTCAACGAATGGATTATAGCTGGCCATGCTTACGGTCGTATCAAATCACTTGAAAATTTTCTAGGTAAATCTATCCGCGAAGCATTACCTTCAGAACCATGCAGTATTTTGGGTTGGGATATTTTGCCACATATTGGTCAAATATTTGAAAGCACGACCGATCGCGCGATTGCTGAAAAAACGGCCTTGGCTGCCGGTGAATTTGGCCAAACAGCGCTTTTTGAACGCGCACAGCCAAGCGAAGAGCAGGCACCCAAAAAAATCTATAATCTCATTATCAAAGCTGACGTCAACAGCTCACTTGAAGCCATTGACTATGTCCTTAAAACTATCCAATCAGAAGAAGTTGATTACAAGGTCATTAGTTACGGCGTTGGTAATATTTCGGCCAGTGATATAAAAGATGCGCGAACAACTGGCGCCAGTGTCATTGGTTTCCATGTCGTGCTTAGCGATACCATAAAACTAATGGCCGAACGGGAAAGAGTTTTTGTAAAAACTTTCGATATTATTTACGAACTTGTCGCAACAGTTCGCGAACAAATGTCAACCTTACTGGAACCGATCATTGAACGAACATCACTAGGTCGCATTAAAATCTTAGGCATATTCAAACAAGATGGCCGATCACAAATAGTTGGCGGCAAAGTAACACAAGGCAAAGCTGTTCGTGGCGAGCATGTCGAAGTCATGCGCAACAGCACACTTATCGCTAGTGGTCGCATTGGACAACTACAACAAGCCAAAGCCGATGTTACCGAAGTCGCCGAAGGTTTTGAATGTGGTTTGCGTTTTGATCCCATAAAGTCTGAAACTAAAACACCGCTGATCGCACTTGGTGATGTCCTCGAGATCTTCCACGAAGAGATTATTAAACGATCATTATAAAACCATGGTTGAACGTATCACTAAAGTTAATGATCTCATCGGTAAAGAAGTCGCCACAATACTGAAAGATGATCTTGATATTGACGCCGATGTTTTTATCACAGTAGTCCGAGTAGTTACATCACATACACTTGAGCATGCGACTGTTTGGATATCAATTTTGCCAGAAACAAGAGCCAAAGAAGCGCTTGCACAAATCAAGCTTCAGATTTACGACATTCAGCAAGCTCTCAACAAACGCCTAGTAATGCGCAAAATTCCAAAACTCCTTTTCAAAATCGATACCACCGAAGCATATGCCGAAAAAATTGAAAACTTACTGAAAACACGGTAGAATAAGGACGAGAATGATGCAGCGGGCGCGGTAGCCAAGTGGTAAGGCAGCTCTCTGCAAAAGAGCTATACGGGAGTTCAATTCTCCCCCGCGCCTCAATTTAAAAAAAACTTTTATATAAGCTCGGGTGGTGGAATGGCATACACGCATCACTTAAAATGATGTGGGAGTAATCCCATGTGGGTTCGAGTCCCACCCCGAGCACTATGGAAAACGAAACAAAAAACGAGATCGCTGATAGTGCGTTGAATAAAAAGACTGTTATTCATAAACAGTGTGGTAAAAAGCATATCGATCGTGGTCGCTTTACCAATTTCAATCACCAGACCCATCTCTGCAACCACTGCAATAGTTACTTCGAAAGCCACGAAGAAGCCATCGGGATCTAAAAGCTCTACGCACATCGCCGGACTTTTGTTTTTTTAATCCACGAGATATATTGAATATATGTCTACTATTTTTGAAGCACCACCAAAAGAAGCAAAACAAAAACTTGAGTTACCATCAATAGAGGAAATGGAAGAAAGCTATGATAAAGCCAGTGACTTTAGCAAACCCAAAATTATAGAGGATGCGGAACAAGCTCTGCGTGAACTACATAATGTCTGGCAAGAATATATGGAGTCAGAGGAAAATCAGGAGGAAAAATTTAAAAAAGCAAATAAAATAAATAAGACGCTTTTTAAATTGGAAGAATTTCTAAAACACACCAAAAAGAACCCGCCACAGATTTTAAAATACAAAGAGAGATAGGATATTTTTACTTCTTATCGTGGAATTTTTCATGAACTTCGCGAAGTTGGTTGTCGGTGACATGGGTGTAGATTTGTGTAGTCGTGACTGATGAGTGTCCAAGCAGTGCCTGCACCGAACGGATATCGGCACCGTTGCGTAGCAGATCAGTGGCGTAGCTATGTCGCAGAGTATGTGGAGTGACTTTTTTGCCAACGATGCCGGCTAGGGTCGCATATTTGCGAATAATGCGCTGAATCGAACGCGGTGTTAGACGCAGGTCTGGATAACGTTCAAATTTTTCATTTAAGGGTACGCGGATAAAAAGCGCCGGATCGGCATCACTGCGCCGTTCGGCATATATTTTTAATATTTCTTTAGCGGCATTGGACAAAAAAACCAAACGCAGTTTGCGACCCTTGCCACGCACACCCAGATCGCCACGTCCGAGATTGATGTCATCACGATTGAGCGCGCACAGCTCGGCCACACGCAATCCGGTCGAAAAAAGCATTTCGAGAATCGCTCTATCACGCAAAGTGCTCAAATTATTCTCCGACGGCGCAGCCAACAGCGCGTCTAATTCGCTTTTATCCAAAAAACTCACTTCGCGTTCTTCCTGTCGACCAAGTTCGACTTTTTCTGCCGCTACTGTCACCACATCACGCTTGGCGAGATATTTCAAAAACGACCGCAAAGCTATAATGTGGTAATTTTGAGTGACTTTTTTGAGCGTTTGATCATCACGATCAGTCAGGCGATTGAGGTATAGGCGATATTTACGAATGAGATCCTCGCTAATATCAGCCGGCGACTCGACGCGCGCAAAATCAACAAAACGAGCGAGGTAGTGATCGTAGTTTTCGATAGTCTTACGCGAACGATTGCGCTCGATTTCCAAATATTCCAAAAATTGATTCTTGAGCTGTTTGAGATTCATATCCTAATCATACCATCTTCAGCGTCGCACAATATCAACAAACATAAAAAGAGCCCCTAGGTGGAGCTCAGCTGATCGATCACAGCGATTCGGTTTTCAAGTACTCGCATAGCTATCGCTATACAGGGATCATCGATATTCAAGTCTTTTTTGATGACACCAACTGCTTCAGAACGAGACAACGGCCTAAAATCCTTGCGCCGATAAATCCGCGCTGGATTAGTAATCCATGACTCCAAACTATCAGCAGCTGCGATAAGCGCACACATCTGCCGCAAGAGTGGGTTTTTCTTGTACTCTGCGCTACAAAAAAGAAAGTGAAAGACGGTTAAATCCGGATAAGGATTTTGGAGAAAGAGATGGTGTGTCAGCGAACAGACCGCGCTCTCTGGATATTTTTCTTGATTGACCACAAAACCGAGTAACGGATGCTTACGCATTTCCGCAAGCTCATCGGTATCGAAAGGACCGGGTTTATTTATAATCTTTTCTGGAACGAATGGTTTACCATCATCATGTCGCAGTGCCATCCAGCCAAGCGACTCGAGTTGATTCTGGTCAAAAAAATGACCTTCGATCGAAATAAACAGAGCCATATAGAGCGATTCGTAAACCGTACGTGTAACATGGCGCCAGCTTTCACGTAGGTAGGGGTGGTCAAATGACTGCCGTGCGATAATGGCATCTTTACTCAAAAGAATATCACAAACTATCTCTTTGATCGTTTTAGTCCGACTAGAAATTTCGAGATCACAAACATATGACATAGAAACCTCCTAAATATGGGATTATTAAAGAAAACCATCCTGTTTTAGTAGCTTTCGTTTTTCGTCTTTTCCCCTATTATAGTTGCCTAACTGACCGTTGGATCGAATGACCCGTTGACAGGGAATATCGGGATCATAGTTCTTTTTGAGGATATTGCCAACCGCTCGAGCCGCGCCCGGACTTCCGGCCACTCTCGCGACTTCGGAATAGCTCATCGTATTTCCGCGCGGTATTGTGGCCACCACCTCAAAAACTTTGTCTCGAAATGAAAGTTTAGACATTTTTATAAATATAGTTTAAAAATAGATAAGTACAAAAATAAATTTCAAGAAAGGAGCTGCCCATGAATACCGAGGAAAGATTTGCTCTTTTAGAAAAAATTAGAGATCATTATTTCCCTGAAGATATAACACGGTGGGCATATCTAAACAACTATCAATGCCTTATAGTTTTATATGATCTTTTTCTGTTCTGCGATATTCATGTTAAGATCTCGAGAAATCTATGGGCATCCTATTCAATCGATATGAACCACAACTTTATTGTCAATACTACGCTATATGATCAAGAGCCAAAACTTACCGGGCCCATATCTATGATCATAAAAATCAATCCGAACAATTCTGATTAAGTTCCCACCCCCAATCTGACAGAGCGGGGGTTATTATTTTTTCCATCACTAACCAGACAAACCTTTTTTGACGAGCGGGCAGTTGGCATGATCGTGTTTTTTGGCCGGGCAATATTTACGACCATAATCGATCACCAAATAGGTAAGTTTGAACCAGTCTTTTTTGGGCACGATCTCCATTAGATCTTTTTCGATTTTTTCGGGATCATTATGCTTTGTCAGTCCAAATTTTTGAGTCAATCGACGCACATGCGTATCCACGGCGATCCCCTCGACGACAGCATAGGCATTGCCAAGAACGACATTGGCCGTCTTGCGGGCAACACCGGGAATGGTCAGCATTTCGGCCATCGTGCGCGGTAGTTTACCGCCATATTTCTCTTTTATCATTTTTGCGGCAGCCAGAATATTTTTCGTTTTATTCTTGTAAAATCCGGTCGCGTGAATATCTTTTTCAAATTCGGCCGTCTTGGCTTTGACATAATCATCCAGCTTTTTATATTTTCTAAAAAGTTTCTCGGTCACTTCATTTACTTTTTTGTCAGTGCACTGCGCTGATAACTGCACGGCAACCAAAAGTTCCAAATTATTGGAATGATTTAAAATCATCTTCGCATTTGGAAAAAGTTTTTTGAGTTCAGCTACTATATTCTTGGCTTTTTCTTTGAGTTGTTCTTGATTTTGTTTTTGCATTGTGCTGGTCTTATAAATAACGGGCCATAGATTATATGGCCCGATGCTACCAATTCTTTTAGAGATTATGCGGTTTTATTTTTTGGGCTTGGGCTTAAATTTTTTCAGCTTATCGGCCTTTCTTTTTTTACTCAATTCCTCGATAGCGCCAACTACATCATCTATCTTTACATTTTTACTTGGGACTGCTGGCTCCTTTATAGTTCTAAGTTTTTTCTTTGCTTTAGTCATTCAACACGTACCCTTTCTTTTTAGCGAACAATGCTACCATTCTCGTTTTTTGGAATTCATCTAGAGATACCGCGGTCAAACTATGTCACAAAAAACGCTATGCTTCAAGAGGCGCCACGGCCGCGCGATATTTACAAAAGTCGCAATCAAACCCACTAGCCGGAGCCGTATCTGATTCCAAGCATCGGCGAATCTCATGCAATGTCGGTTCAAGCCATGAGTCATTACCGCGATAGGACAATATTTTAATTGAAAATTCGAGTCGCGCGTCAAAACGCTCGCGACTGGCATCGCCATTGCAATAGACAAAATAGCCGACCGGATCGACAAAAAAATCATTCCGACGAAATAGCCATTGATAGGTCTCCATTTGGCGTTTGTAACCGATCTGCCAGTCAGCATCCAAATTGACTTCGGTACTTTTAGAAGTTGCTTTATAATCCACAATGATCAACTCGCCTTCTGGATTTACCCAGACATCATCAACGCCGCCGGTTACACACAAATGCGTCGGTTCATGCACATAGGTTATGCCAGCACGCAAAGAATCGCGCCACTCATCCATACGTTCGTGCGCAAAGGGGATCGCATCGATACCGGCTTCGGTCATCATTGGATGCGGTCGTGCTTCAGCGCGATACGCGTCGAATTCTTTTTTTAAAAGCGTATCAACGGCAGAATTTAAATTAAAAGGATACCCCGGCGGCTGGCCTATCCCAAAACGGCGATCAAAATAAAAGCAACGAGGGCAATTTAAGAATAAATCAATCTTGGAACGACTCAAGCGGAATGGTTTGTCACTGTTTGGTATAAAAAGATTGCGCGAGCGCCCGGGCGTGTAATATTTGGACATGCTTTTTAGTGTAGCAGAACTGGCAAAAGAAAAAACCGACCGAAGTCGGCATTCTACTACTTGCACATTAAATCTCGCCGAATTCTAAGTAATCGTACGTCTTCCTCATCAAATCCCTCCTCGTCTGGAGCATATATAGACATCTTCTCGTGCATATATGACTTTACATTGTCTGAATGCGGAAGCTGAAGAAAATGAGCAACCTCATGTTCAATAATTGACTGGAGTGCGCTCTCTCCATTTTTTAATTTTATGGAGTTTAAAAAATTAGTTCTAAAAATAACGATCACATTATCAAAGTGAAAACCGTATAATTCCTTGCGCTCTCCCTTAGAATTAAAACAATATTTATCATCTGTAAAAAGAATCGAAAACATTGTAATCTGAGCCACGCCTCCAGATTCTTTTAGCCATCGAGCCATATCAAGACTCTCGTAAATAATGTCACCCTGATAACTTTGAAAATTTTTATATTCGGGACACCAACTACAAAAAGGGAATTTGAAATCCGGGTATTTAAACTCGAAACCAGCAATATTGTTAAAATCATCAGCACTCTTTTTAAGCGCAGATTTAATGATAGTCCTCGATGTTAATCCTAAATCTTTATGATAGAAAACTGCAATCGTTATGTTGCATGGTTCAAGGATATCCGCTCTGGGTTGATTGCCACAACATCCTAGGAGCGTAAAAAACAATAAAAAAACAACGAAACTTCTCATCACATCACTTCCTGTATTGTTAAAGATACTCTAAGAATACGACAATATATATCAAGACACAAGATTCTCCCATGGCAAGTCAGCTTTACCAAAATGGCCATAAGCCGCCGTCTGGCGAAAAATCGGCCGACGTAGATCGAGTCGTTCAATGATCGCTTGCGGTCGAAAATCAAATTTCTTCAACAATCGCGAGATACTTTTGCCTTCTTCATTGATCGCTTCAAGCATCAGTGGCTCGGTATGGCCAATAGCATAGGCAACTGATACCAGACATTTTTTGGCCTGACCGGAAGCTACGATATTTTTGGCCGCAAAACGTGCCATATATGCCGCCGAGCGATCGACTTTGGTCGCGTCTTTACCCGAAAAACAACCGCCGCCATGCGGCACGAGACCGCAATAGGTATCAACCATAATCTTTCGTCCGGTAAGACCGGTATCCGATTCAAAACCACCTAACACAAAACTGCCAGTTGGATTAACAAATATTTCTGTATCTTTCGTACGCTCAACAACATGATCTATGACCGATCGTGTAACCATTTTTTTAATATCAGCATGTGCGATAGCTTTATCGTGTTGCGTACTAACCAATACATTTTTTATTTTACCTTTTTCAATCGTGATCTGTGTTTTGCCGTCCGGTCTCAACCACGAGAATTTGCTATTGGTACGACGCAATTCCTCCAGTCGCCGTGCCAGCGCATGCACCCAAACCACTGCTTTGGGTAAAAATTCTGGCGTCTCATCAGTCGCGTAACCATACATGATACCTTGATCACCAGCACCACCGGTATCGACACCTTGGGCAATATCGGGTGATTGTTGCACTATATGTGTCGCTATTTTGAGTTGACTGTCATAGCCAATCTCCCGATAGACCTGCCGAGCTATTTTTTTAAAATCAACTTTTGCTTTTGTGGTTAGCTCGCCACCGATGACTAGCGCTCCATGCGCACCAAAACTCTCGATTGCGACACGACTTTTCGGATCCTGCTCCAAACAAGCATCCAAAATCGCATCTGAAATCTGATCACAAACTTTATCCGGATGACCCGATGTCACACTCTCTACGGTATATGTTTTAGGTTGATACATAATTAGACAGAGCGCCCGTAGCGATACCAGAGGTAGAAAGCTAGTAAGACCAGTAGCATGGTCACGATAATAAACCAGCGAGCCAGAGGACCAGAGGTAAACGAGGCCAAGCCAGCCAAAAGCGAACGGTTATTGATCGGGTTTGGCGATATCACAGGCGTCGCACTAGTCTCTGGCGTTGGGCTAAATAATTGTATCGCGGGGCTAGTATTTGGCGTAATCACAGGTGAGATTAGGCGTGACTGGGCGAATAAGCCACTACCGTTCAGGCTAGGTACTACTGACTGCCTAGCTGGCTCTGATACTGGTGTCGGTTGGCTGGTTGGATTGGTAGTTTGAAGGGCTAATTCTTGAGCAGAAAGACCGATCGAACCATTGGGACCAAAACTGCCACCGCCGCCGCCTCCTCCTGACGAGCTACCGCCAGAAGATTGAACCTCTGGCTCTGGGGTCGGGGTAGGTGTCGGACTTGGGGTCGGGGTAGTTTCACTTTGACTCGCCATTTCTTCTTGGTCGCTTGCAATGATCAAAAAATCACCAAACAGAAGTGGTAAGTTCGATGTTGCCAAAGTTATTATCTGTCCGCTTTGAGTAGTCTGGACTGAAAAGAAACGACTAAAATCAAAAGATTTAGTTGTCAGATGAAATGGGTTATCGAGTTCAAATGAACCAGTGGCGACCACGTTCGGTGCTGTTGCCTGCCAATCAGTTCTTTTTTCTTGGATAACAGAATAGTTACCGATCTGTGGAACCGAAAGACTAAACTTGCCTTGGTCACTCGTAGTGGCTATGGCAAACAACTTAAAAGATGACGTCGCCGATTCGCCGGTTATGAATCGCCCGATAGCAACGAACCAATTGGCAATTCCTAATTCTGGTGTCTCGGCTATGTCTTGAAAAATACCGTCTCGGTTGACATCATCGAAAACCAAACCCTCCACAACAGCATTATGAAAATTGCCAAAATTTATATCATCCTGATTTTCTTCCTCGCCAAGATCGATTGCGATAAAACCATCAGCGGGAGCAACAGCGGTCCATCCGCTCTGTTGCACTTCTTTTATAAAATAGGTGCCGGGAGTGAGATTGATAAAATCATAGCGTCCTAAACTATTGGTCTGTGTCGATGCCAATGGCTCCGTTTCAAAATTTGATGTTGCATATATCTGTATTGTCCAACCTTCAAGACCGATCTCATCTTCATCTTTTTGTCCATTATCATTTTTGTCTTCGTATTTAATACCGGAAATCGAACTCGGGGTTGATGGTGGAGTTGGAGTTGGAGTTGGGGTCGGGTTTGCAGTCGGTGACGGAGACTCCGTTGGCTCTGGGGTCGGCTCATCAGTAGGCGATGGGGTTGGAGACTCAATTGGACTGGCAGTTGGCGAAGGTGATGGACTTTCAGTCGCCGTTCCAGATATCGTCACGTCATCGAGACGAAAAACGTCAGTTGTACCATTGAGAACAGCCCTAAATCTTATTTGAATATTGGCACTAGCGACAGCACTAAAAGATTCGGTGCGTTCAAACCAAGAATTGCTTGCTAGTGTAGCACCGTCAAAATCATGCAAAACGGACCAATTTTGACTATCAGATGACCACTCAACGCGCACATGATCATCATCAGCCGTCTCAAAACCATTACCAGAAGGAATGCGATACCAATAGTTTAAAGATATTGTCTGGGAACCAGATACACTAATTGTCTTTAAAAGTATGCCCTCGGGGTTTTTCTTATCACCGTCAACTTCAGCACGACGGTCGCCAGAATGCGCATTATCCTTTTTATTAATAATTTTCCAATTTTTTGTAGCGGAATCCCAACCCTGTTCTTTAAACGAACTATCGCCTTCAAAGCCATTTGCAAAAATTACCGTCGGGGTCGGAGTAGCCACATCAGCACGTGAATTCATAACATAAGAAAAAGGCAGATAAGCGAACAACCCCAAGAAAATAAAAAGTGCGACACTCAACACTGACAAACGCTCAAATTGTGTATCCATGTTTAGATTTAGACAGTTATTAGGCGATTATCATAATCTATGAGATTAAAATAAGCAATT
>CAYUQA010000076.1:0-4965 GCA_964446135.1 uncultured Candidatus Saccharibacteria bacterium
ATGCCATCACTACAGGATAGTCTACCACCGCAGAATATAGAGGCCGAGCGTAGTTTACTGGGCTCGCTTTTGGTTGATAAAGAATCAATCAGCAAAGTCGTAGATTTTCTAGACGATCGCTGTTTTTATACAAGAGCGCATCAGTTAATCTTTGAACATATGCTCATGCTGTATGGCAGGCGTGATCCGATAGATGTCCTGACTCTATCCAACATTCTAGAAGAATCAAATCAACTCGACATGATTGGTGGCGTAAGCTACCTAACACAACTGGTAAATAGCGTACCTACCGCCGCTCATGTAGTAAATTATGCAAAGATCGTTGAACACAAAAGAACATTGCGAGATCTTTTACAGGCGGCACATGATATTACTGCTATGGGCCATAAAGAAGACGCCGATATTGAAACGCTACTAGATCAAGCTGAGCAGAGGCTATTTTCTGTCTCACAAAAATCGGTCAGACAAAATTTCACATCAATAGAAGCCGGCCTAAAGGAAGCATTCGATCGTCTGGATAAGCTCCACAAGGGTGATGGTAGTCTTCGCGGTCAAAGTACCGGCTTTATTGATCTCGATAACATGACCGCTGGCCTACAAAAATCAAATCTTATCATTCTTGCCGCCCGACCATCATTTGGGAAAACATCTCTAGCGCTCGATATTGCCCGTAACGCTAGCCGTGACGTACCAGTCGGTATATTCTCATTAGAAATGTCTAAAGACGAGATCATCGACCGTTTAATAGCTTCTGAAGCCAATGTCAGTCTTTGGAGTATGCGCACCGGTCGTCTCTCCTCTGAAGGAGATGGTAATGATTTTGAGAAAATAGCTGTCGCCCTAGATTCTCTGGCGCAAAGCAAACTATACATCGAGGATGCTTCGGGACTAAATGTCCTTCAAATGCGTGCTATGGCTCGCCGTCTCCAATCAGAACATGGTTTGGGTCTTCTGGTTATTGATTATCTTCAACTTATGAACTCAACTCGTGATTATGAGAGTCAAGTCCAACAAATCACCGAGATCTCGCGTAGCTTAAAAGGTCTCGCCCGAGAACTCAACATTCCTGTCTTGGCCCTCTCACAGCTCAGTCGTGCTGTTGAAAGTCGTGGCGGTGTCCCCCGCCTATCTGATCTACGCGATTCGGGATCTATTGAGCAAGATGCCGATATTGTTATGTTTATTCATCGTGAAGACAAGGTAAATAAAGATAGTGAAAAGAAAAACATCGCCGAAATCATCATCGCCAAACATCGCAACGGACCGGTCGGTCAGATTGAGCTCTATTTTGACCAAGACTATGCCTCATTTAGAAACCTATCTCATAATTTCTAGTAATCATGACCTCCGAGTTTAAAAAAATTATCGATTATTTTTCTAATATGCCCGGTATAGGGCCCCGACAGGCGGCGCGAATAGTATTAGCAATGATTCAGTGGCCGGAGAACGATCTCCGCCTTTTTTCTGAAACAATCGCCCAGCTAAAAGAACATGTCGGTTTTTGTCAGCAATGTTTTAATTTGAGCGAAGAAGATATCTGCTCAATTTGCCTAGATCCCAAACGCAACTCTAGTCAAATAGCTGTAGTGGAACAAGTTACCGACCTGATTGCCATAGAAAAAACAAAAGCTTACCAAGGACTCTACCATGTACTTCAGGGATCTTTAAGCCCGGGTCGTGGTCCTGAAACTACTACATTCGAACAGCTACGCGAACGCGTTCAGCGGCTAGATAGTGAGCTCGAATTAATTATCGCTACAAATCCAAACACCTATGGCGAAACGACTGCGCTCTATATAGAAGAAGAGCTCAAGTCACTGCCCATCACCATCACTCGGCTTGCCCGCGGCCTCTCGGCCGGCTCTTTTGTCGAATACGCCGACCAACTCACTCTCAACAACGCCTTCAAAAACAGAAAATAGAATTCAATAAGTAGCAAATAATCCTTTTCTCGTCCGGTCCTCGACTTCACACTCTGCTTGATCCGGTTGCGATAAAGATTACAAGAAAAAAAGTAACCCGGTGCGACCTTTTTTCTTGTATCTTTTCAGCAACCGTCTTACAGCAGAGTGTTTGCCTGCGGGGACGTTCAAAGAATCATTTACTACTTATTTAATTATAATGCCACCCAATGTAAATAAAATCAGCGCTTCTAGGCGCTGATTTTTGTGATCTTGACTTGAGTGAGCGGTTGGCGATGACCTTTTCTCTTTTTATAGCGAGTTTTGTTTGTATATTTGAACACTATTTTCTTGTCATCTTTATATTGCTTTAGAATAACTCCGGCCACCGAAGCGCCATCCAGAAAAGGCGCGCCGATCTTTGGTTGATCGACATCCTCTTTGGCATACAGCAAAACCTTATCAAAAGTTACCTCGGCGCCTTCGGGCTGATCCAGCTTTTCTATAGAAAAAACCGAGCCCTCCGAGACTTTGTATTGTTTACCCCCTGTTTGTATAACCGCAAATGCCATAGTGTGCTCAATATACCAAAAACTCCTTAAAGTGTCAAAATAATTTTGCACCGCCAACCGGATTTGAACCGGTGTTACATGGATGAGAACCATGCGTCCTAGACCGGGCTAGACGATGGCGGCATCGGAGATATAATATCAAAAAAGATCCCAAAATCAATGATGCTTCCACCAAGCGCTCTGTCGAACTAATACTTCGGGAGCGCTTTTTTTGTCGCGCAGAAGCACTTCAGCGATACGCTCCATTCGCGAACTCTGTGAACCCTTTATCAAAACTATATCCCCTGACATCAAGTAGTCTACCACGAAACCCGATGCGACTCGAGAATCTGGAAAAGTTTTTATCTGTTCTATCGCTAAGATATTCATAGCACCTCGGGCTGTGTCTTGCGCGTAATTACCGACTACGATTAGAAGATCAGCAACATGTGCCGCATGCTCCCCTATTATCTCATGCGCCGATTTGCTAAATCTACCCAATTCTAGCATGTCGCCCAATATTACTATTCGTTTTCCAGACGATGCGTATTGTGCATTCCGAGCAGTATAAGCATCTTGCAGTGTATCCAAGGCCGATGAAACAGACAATGGTGATGCATTATAGCTATCGTCTATTAGAAAAGATCCATTTATACCTGCTAATAATTTCCCGCGGCCCGGTAAAACATCAAAATAATCTAAAGCTTTTAAAATATCGTGTTTTTCTATACCGAGATGCATCGCAACGGCAATCGCCGGCAAAATCGAGTATAGCTGATTCTTATTCAGCATATTGGGCACCTGAATTGAAAAAGAATCTTCCAAAAATCTAACATCAACGGCAAGACCAGCAGGCATTTGATCAGCTTCTTGGAAAAAATATCTAATATCTGTAGTATAGCATTGACCACCCTTGTGTAGGCCAAAAGTTATAACCTGTGCACCGGTATCATTCTGCATGCTAATAACATTAGGATCATCCTTATTGAGGATAGCTAGGCCATCTTCTGGCAAAGATTTTATTAATTCGGCCTTCTCTCTTTGAACTGCCTCCAGACTGGCATACGCCGCTATATGAACTGGCATTTCACCCAATGCTGTAACAATACCGATCTTTGGTCTAGCCATTTTGGTAAGATATTTTATATCGCCCGGTTTATCAGCAGCCATTTCTAGAACTAGAACTTCCGGATACGTTGATGACAGTGGTCCGTAAGCTAATACTAGGGATTGGAAAAGCTTAGGGATAATAAGAAATTTTGACAGCAAACTATCTAGATTCGGGTCAATGCCTAGTATGGTCATGGCAACGCCCAACTCATTATTAAAATTTTTCTTGTTCTGCCAAACTTTAAACTTTTGCTTCAATAGCAAAGCAACCGCTTCTTTGGTGGTTGTTTTGCCAACAGATCCCGTGATACCTATAACTATTGGTTTATAGCGAACTACGCAACGATGCGCTAACACAAATAGTATTTTTTGGAATATTTTTTTCATGAAGTAGGTGGAATACTAAAATAATGAAGTAAAAACCTAGTAATATCGGCGAATGTCGGTGATAAACTATCCGAAGCGAATGTAATACCTTGCGGTTTTGTTATTTTTAATAAAACCACGAATTTGGGAGCTTCGGCTGGAGCAAAACCTATAAAATTATGAATAAATTGATTATTTGTATCATATCCGCCCTGTTCATTAGGAATTTGAGCGGTACCCGTCTTACCGGCAACATCATACCCTTTTATACGGGCTTTATCAAAACCCTTATTAACCACGGATACTAACATCGCAGTCAAACTTTTTGATGTTTTTTGAGTAATTGGAGTCCCCAAAACCTTAGGTTTCGTATCTGTTGTGGCACCATCAGGTCCTACGATTGATTTAACTACATATGGTTTTAATAGGCGTCCGCCGTTAGCGATCACGGCATAAGCATTGACTATCTGTAGCGGTGTAACAGCAATTCCCTGACCAAAAGAGGCGGTTAAAAAGTTAATTTTCCTACCACTATATAAATTACTTATATTGCCGCTAATTTCACCTGCTAGGTCTATGCCCAACTTTTGACCAAAACCAAATCCGACAACATAATTCAGAAAAGCATCATCCCCTACTTTATTTTCTGCAAAAATAGCGCCTGTATTTAGTGATTTTTGTAAAACCTCACTCATTGTTACCCGACCGTGTGATTTTTGATCATAATTTTTAATTGTATATTCAGCTATTTTTACCTCACCGGTATCTTCATAGGTCGTATCGGGCGTTACTAAACCACGATCCAGTGCCGCGGCCATCGTGATCGGCTTGAATGTTGAGCCCGGCTCATAGAGCTGTTGCGTGGCTGGATTCAGATATGTGCCGATTGCTGACTGACTATAGCTGTTTGGATTAAAACTAGGTGAACTGGCCATTGCCAGTATGGCGCCAGTTTCTGGGTCTTCTACTATTATAGAGCCGGATTCTGCTTGCCACTTATTAATTACTTTATTCAGCTGATTTTCTACCATTTGCTG
>CAYUQA010000077.1:0-4156 GCA_964446135.1 uncultured Candidatus Saccharibacteria bacterium
TGCCAGTTGGAGGCGCCAACAAGGCGCATGATCTCTATCTCGCGCTTTTGGTTATAGATAGTCAGTCGGATGGTGTTGAAGGTGATTAAGATGGCGATCGACGCCAGAACAATGGTCGATATGAGAACCCATTTGTTGAGGGTGCTGGAGAGTTCCTGAATACGTCCGATGACGTCTTTGTTTTCATAAAAATTAATTTTGTCGATTAAACTACGAAAGGTGCTTTTCTCGATCGATTGGGCGATGGTCGCATATTGTGAAGTCTCGCGTGCTTTGATGTTGAGCGATGCGGCGAGCGGGTTTTCGTCTAGCTGTTGTAGTGATTCTTGAATGAGCGTGTCATCAGCATGGCGTGTTTTGAAATCCTCAAGTGCTTGATCGCGAGAGATATAAGATACAGCTTCGACTTCTGTGAGCTTGCTGATGTCACTTTTGACTTGGTTGATCTGATCTTCAGCGGCATCGGTTTTAAAATATATGCTGATGTCTACTTTGTCCTCTAGGGTGCTGATGATCTGGCCGGTCAGAAATTGGAGGCCAAGTAAGCCCATACACAAAATCAAAGCCATGGCCATGACACCGATAGTACCAAAACTCAAATAGCTGTTTCTTTTAAAATTTGTCCAACCACTTTTAATAACTCGAGTATCCATTTAAATAATATATCGTCCGTCTTTGCGCTGATCGCGGACAATTTTACCTTTGTCCATACTGATCACCCTTCGGCCGATGGTGTTGACTATGTTGGTATCATGCGTGGCCAGAATGACTATCGTGCCAAGCTCATTGATCTTTGAAAGTAATTTTACCACGTCATAGCTATTGACAAGATCGAGGTTGCCTGTCGGCTCATCAGCTAGCAATATCTCCGGGCGGTGAATCATGGCTCTGGCGATGGCAAGGCGTTGTTTTTCGCCGCCAGAGAGCTGGTGTGGAAAATGTTCTGCCTTGTCGGCGAGTCCGACAATCGAAAGAATTTGTGGAACATCTCTGATGATGTCCTCCGGTGAAGCATCAGATACCTCCATGGCGAAAGCGACATTCTCAAAAGCTTTTTTATGTTCTAGAAGTTTGAAATCTTGAAAGATAGTGCCGATCTGTCGACGCAGATAAGGTACGTCGCGATCGCTAATCGTGCTGATATCGATGTTGTTTATATATATAGCTCCGGCATCGGGTCTTTCTTCGCGA
The DNA here is from genome assembly GCA_964446135.1 of uncultured Candidatus Saccharibacteria bacterium. Classification (GTDB taxonomy): domain Bacteria; phylum Patescibacteriota; class Minisyncoccia; order 2-02-FULL-40-12; family IGHO2-01-FULL-4-A; genus CAYUQA01. The sequence goes on from CAYUQA010000077.1 coordinate 1,192, forward strand.
GTTAAGAGTTTGAGTAGTGTCGATTTGCCCGCACCTGACATGCCAACAAGCGAAACAAATTCACCCTTTTCTATCTCAAAGGAGATTTCATTTAAAATAATATTATCGCCGTAAGTTTTTTTAACTTTTTCAAACCTTATCATTTTTGTGGTTCAAGGTAATAATCTCGGCTTCGATAAAAGGTTGTAACGCGCCATTGAGAACTGCGTCGGGGTTGGTGGACTCGGTGCCGGTGCGATTGTCTTTTACTAGTTTGTATGGATGCAAGACATAGGATCGGATTTGGTGTCCCCACTCTATATCTTTGCTGGCGATATCACCGCGTAGATCGGATAGTTCTTTGGTTTGTTTTTGCTCCATCAGTTGAGCCAAACGTGAACGCAAGATTTCGAGTGCCTTTTCTTTGTTTTGGGATTGTGATCTTTCGGACTGCACCGCAACACTGACATGGGTCGGAACATGCGTGACACGTACGGCAGTTTCTAGTTTGTTGACGTTTTGTCCGCCCGGGCCGGATGACTTAAATGTATCAAACTCCAAATCTTTAGGATCAATTTTCAAGTCAGCATTTTTGATCAGCGGAATGACATCGATCAAAGCAAATGACGTATGGCGGAGGGATTTTGACGAAAAAGGCGAAATGCGAACTAGACGATGTACGCCGGTCTCGCCATGTAATGTGCCATAAGCATAACGTCCGCCTATCTCAACAGATGCATTTTTGATTCCGTCTTGTTCGCCGAGTGACTGGTCGATCAACGTGCATGAGAATCCTCGTTCTCGGCAATATTTCTGATACATAGCCAGAAGCATTGAGGCCCAATCTTGCGCGTCAACACCGCCGGCACCAGAATGGATAGAAAGGATAGCATTGTCCCGATCGTATTTGCCGTTGAGGAATGTAGTCACGTAGCGTTGATCAAAATCTTTTTTCAATGCCCTTATGTCATCACGCATCGTCTCAAGCTCATCGTCAGAAAGCTGTTGATAACTTGAGAGTGTATTTTGGAGATTATTCCAAAAAGCAAACTCTTCTTTCATTTGGTTGAGCTCTCTTGAGACAATGCCGGCATGTTCATGATCTTGCCAGAATGTCGGATCTTGCATTTCCCGTTCTCGTTGTTCGATATTTTTTTGAATGCTGGCAAGGTCAAAGACAGTCCCAGATAGCCGGGAGCTTTGATGTGATCGTGTCGATAGTCTCTCGCAATTCAGTCATATATCCACTCTAGCAAAAAAGATGGCATTAGAAAAGTTTTTAACTAAACAAGTCTTTGAGACGCGAGAAGAAACCTTTTTTTGGTTTGGTGACTGGCGCGAGACTGTTGCGCTTTAAGAGCTCTTTTTGAACTTGTTGAGGCTTCATCTCTTTTTCTTGTGCCTCGTGAGTTATCGGTGCTGGGATTCCTGGCCGCATACTTTTACGTTCTATCTCCTGTCTCTTTTTTTCTTTAGACTTTACAAAAGGCACTGATTCGCCAGGCATCGTAGTCTTCTCGATATTCTGACGGATCTCTTCTTTGCGCTTTGCTTCACGTTCTTTACGCTCTTTTTCTTCTTGTGCTTTCTCTGCTTGTTCTAGGATCTCTTTACCTGTCTCAGTTAAAGATATATTACCATGTTTGTGACGTTCCTCTAGCTTTTGATCTGACACCCCAGTTTCACCGGTATCTTCGACTTGGTCTCCGGCTGTTTCATCGATGCCATATTCTTTAGCAAATTGCTCGTCAACCTTTTTCTGAGCATCTGGCTGAATGCGATCCGCTTCTTTTCTTGCGTTTTCTTGCTGTATTTCAATCGCATTTTTTTTGCCCTTTTCTAATATTTCTTCATATTGAGCTCCCGGGCCTTTCATTTTTGGTTTAATGTTTAAAACTATATCTTCGACTTCGTCAATTAAAAATCTATCAAGATATTGACTGATAAAAACTACACCGACATGTTTTTTGTATGCTTTCTCAAGTTCTTCTAGGGATATTTCGTTGTTATTAATCCGTTTCTGAATTTGTGGTTTTGACCTTTCTGTGGCTTTTTCCAAGGCGTTTTTATCTAAGTCTAGTCCTTTCTTTATGTCTTCGATCTGTGTTCTTAACGCTACATATATCTCTAAATCAGCCGAATCAAACTTTTCACCATCAGTCGATGCCTTTAGAAGAATATTACCAACTTCCTGTGGATTTTCAATTTGTTGTTGCAGTTGTTCTAATGGGTTTGACATTACTTTTAATATTAATAAAGATTGGGCAATAAATCTAGAAGAGATGGGGATAAAATTGGAGCCGAAGGTGGGAATCGAACCCACATTTCTACTTTACGAAAGTAATGTTCTGCCATTGAACTACATCGGCGTTGAGGGTATGGTAGCTTTTTTTGGTTGTTTTTTCAATAATTTGTTGGTATACATAACTAAGAGTAAGAGATTGATCGACGAGAGGTTTTCGTATGGGTATCATTTTTAGTATGAAAATGGAAGAAGTTTTACGTTTGGCGGTTGATGTTGGAGTATCGGACAATGAGGTATTCGAAGCACTCAAGTTATTGACTGCTGATGGAAATGATAGTTATCCCATTCCTGATGGATCGATGCATGATTCCGATGTGGTAAAGAAGATGGAATGGATGGATGAAAAGCTCGATCATTTTAAAGATTCTTAAGGAGGGGGAGGTTATCTATGAACACGGATGATCAGACAGAGCCGACATGGCTTGTCGGAACGACATCGGAGACATTAGGTACGGGTATGTTCGTTGGCAGTAATCGAAAGAAAGAATTTATCCCAGATCTTACCTATGCGGAGTGTATTCAGCTAGGCCAATCATTCGCAGTATTCCGCTGGATTCCGCACTCGATTATTTCGTATGAAAAATTAATCGGAAGTGCCTGACAGCCTGAAGACAAAAATTGTAGCAGTTAGCTACAGACAGAACGACTAGATTCCCTAGTCGTTTATTTTTTCAAAAAAAA
>CAYUQA010000078.1:0-5254 GCA_964446135.1 uncultured Candidatus Saccharibacteria bacterium
CCTCAACAAATGGGTTCTCATATCGACCATTGTTCTGGCGTCGATCGCCATCTTAATCACCTTCAACACCATCCGACTGACTATCTATAACCAAAAGCGCGAGATAGAGATCATGCGCCTTGTTGGCGCCTCCAACTGGCAAATACGCGGTCCGTATGTCTCCGAAGGTGCTTTCTATGGTATTTTTTCAGCTATCATCGCCTTGATTTTCTTTTATCCGGTAGTCTATCTGGCTTCCGGCAAGATCAGTACGTTTACCTCTGTGGATATATTTGACTATTTCATTCACGGTATACCACAGGTCGCGATTATTACCATCGGACTTGGTGTATTCCTCGGTGTTGTCTCCAGCTCTGTGGCCATTCGCAAATATCTCAAAATTTAAACCCTAGATTTTCGTGTTTGAAAATCTAGGGTTATGTATAAAAAGCATTGCACCTCACTAATTGAGATCTTCCGTATCGGCTTCTTCCACTTCAAGGTTATCTATCCGCTTATTCAATAATTCACGCAACCGATAACGGGCTTTGTGAAGTTGCGATTTGGAAGTGCCGTCGCTGATATTGAGAATCTCGCCGATTTCGTGATGTTCATAACCTTCGACGTCATGTAGCAGAAAGACCGTGCGATAACCTCCGGGTAGTTGAGCTACGGCAGTAGCGATGCCGATACGATCTATGATCGGCGGACTCTGTTTATTTATGACAACCTGATCTATCTTTTCCGGCATCTCGCCAGTTTCAGTAGTCTTTTCACTGCGAACCGATCTCTTTCGAAAATACATAAGTACTTGATTGACCGTGATTCGAAAAAGCCAGGTGGTAAAAGCGGAATCACCACGAAAACTACTAAACTTGCGGCTTACTTGAATAAATACGTCATGAGCTAGATCTTCGGCATCGGCTACATTTCCAGTCATTCTTAAACAATGACTATACACTCGGCGATAATATTTGGTATAGATATCTGCGAATTCTACTTCAGATAGGACAGTAGCATCAGACTGTAAAACATTTGGTTGTGAAGACATAGGCCTCACCTCCCTCTTGTGTATTAAAAAACTATTAAATATATTATAAAGCAAATTTAATATACATGCAATAGTTTGTGGTATCTACTATTGCATGTACTGCTTATATATGAGATAATAAAAGAGGTCGAACTCGATTAGTTTATTATAATCATAGAGTTCATCTTTTGGTTTTTAATCTTAGAGATGTCTCTCAAATTTTATGGAAGATACAAAAACATGTACAGCCTGTGGTCATCATTGTCCAGAAGGAGCAGAATGCCAAAACGGACAATGCCCAGAGTGTCACAAGGCAGCTGTCGACCACTCGACAGAGACACCTTCACACGAAGGTTCCAGCGAAAGCTCCAGTGATGAGGAAGCACCCGCAGTATAAGATTTCCTCACCCACAATAAAACCGCTCTCTTGAGTGGTTTTATTGTGGTTAATTTAAATACTGACGTTTCAAGAAATCAATCTGCACTGGTGTCAGAGTTTTGTAAACACTGACCCAATCGCGGGCAATCTGTTGCTGTGCTGAAGCCAGTCTAATCTTGCCAGCACAAACCTCATTATGTAAAAAATTTTCCACCAAATCTTTCTCGCGAAAGCCCGGTTTCGGTGTCGCGACTTCCGGGAATAAATTAGCAAAATCATTGTTACCACCAAGCTCCAGCGGTATCAAATGATCGGCTTCATAGGTACCTGATGGTTGTGGATAAGCCAATCCGTAGGCAGTATAAATTCTTCGTTTCAAAGATACCGAGACATTTCGGACAGTTTTTGTGTATCCTATTACACATATCACATCTACTGTCGCTTCGGGAAAAATCGCACCCGGCGTACATTCCGGATCTGGCAACGGCCCGCGCACCTGACATCCAGTTACTTTGGTCGGTACGGCAAACTGCGCCGGTTCAGTATATTGAGCCAATATCGCCTTGAGTGCTGGTGCGACATCACCAGCTACGCTATCCACTCCTGCCCGTAATCTTTGAATATACTGAAAACTACCAAAAGTCAGCCCAGCAAGAATAAATAAGATTGCGAGTTGTGTTTTTGATTGCATACTATATCACTATCTATTATCTTTTTGCGCGCGAGCGATCAACTTCGGTAAGATACTGTTTGCGCAAACGGACGCTGGACGGTGTAATTTCAAGATACTCATCATCAGTCATTACTTCAAGTCCGCGTTCAATAGTCAGCTCAAAAGGTGGCGTCAGCACAATGGCGTCATCTGATCCGGAAGCACGAACATTGGTCAATTGCTTGCCTTTGGTTGGATTGACCGCCATCTCTTCGCCTTTTGAGGTGTTGCCGATGACCATACCTTCATAGACTTCAGAGTTTGGTTGGATATATAGTGTTCCGCGATCTTGCAAATTCCAAAGAGCAAAACCGAGCGCCTTACCAGTCGCCATTGAAATCATAGAACCGGTTACACGTCGACGAATCTCACCAGCATAAGGTCTGAATTCGATAAAACGAGAGGCGAGAATGCCTTCGCCTTTTGTATCAACAACAAATTGATTGCGATATCCCAGCAAACCTCGTGTCGGACCCTCAAACGCCAATCGTACGCCTTCACCCTCAACGCGCATATCTTTCATGACAAATCCACGCGTACCCAAGCGTTCGATAACGGAACCCTGATATGCCGTCGGGGTGTCAACGATAACTTCTTCGAATGGCTCTGTCTTTATCCCATTCTCTTCGCGTATAATTGCTTGTGGTTGTGAAACTTGGAGTTCATAACCGGCTCGACGCATATTTTCGAGTAGTATCGCAATGTGTAGCTCGCCACGACCGGATACTTTAAAGCTATCATTGGCAGAAAAATCGATCTTCAAACCTACGTTGACTTCAAGCTCGCGTTCCAAATACTCACGAAGCTGTCGAGAGGTGACAAACTTACCTTCACGGCCACCAAATGGCGAATCATTGATCAAAAATCGCATCGTGATCGTCGGCTCATCGACTGTAATTGCCGGCAGTGCTGGAGTGTCTTGCTCACCAGTGATAGTCTCGCCAATATCGATATCTGCGAGACCAGCAAGTAAAATGATATCACCGGCAGTCGCGCGATCGGTTTCTACTTTCTGGATACCATTGAACGTAAACATTTTCGTAATCTTACCCGATCGAGTGGCACTGTCTGGTTTTTTTACAAATACCTGTTGCCCAACTTTTATAACACCTTCATAAATACGGGCTACAGCCAAACGGCCCAAGAAATTATCATAACCGAGGTTGAATGATTGCGATCGCAATGGCTTTGCCTCGAGTTCCGGTGATGATACTGACGGAACATGTTCCAAAATAGCATCAAGCAGTGGCGTCAGATCGTTTGAGTCATCTTCTAAATTCTTCTTTGCAACTCCTTCACGCCCGATCGCATAGACGATCGGAAAATCGGCCTGCTCATCTGTCGCGCCAAGCTCCAAAAAAAGATCAAAAACTTCGCTCTCGCATCGAGCTGGATCGGCTGCTGGTTTGTCGATCTTGTTAATGACGACAATTGGTTTTAAACCAAGCTCGAGAGATTTTTTGAGTACAAAACGGGTCTGTGGCATCGGACCTTCTTGCGCGTCAACGACCAGCAATACAGAATCAATCGAGCGCAAAACGCGTTCGACTTCGGATCCAAAATCAGCGTGACCGGGCGTATCTAAAATATTGATTTTTGTAGTCTCTCGTTCGCCAGCAGTAGGATAGAATATCGCCGTATTTTTTGCGTAAATCGTAATACCGCGCTCCTGTTCGAGTGCGTTTGAATCCATAGTAACGTCCTCCGTCGACGCGCCGGTTTGGCGCATCAAGGCGTCGGTCAATGTTGTTTTGCCATGGTCAACATGGGCAATGATTGCGATATTGCGAATTTCCATAAAAAAAATCTGGGCCCGCCAGATTGTACTGACTGCGCAAGTCAGTATGTCTAACAATACCTACATAATATCTCAAAAAAGACACTCTGTCAAACCAATTTGTGAATAGCTAAAAGCAACCAACAAAAAAAATCGGCGCGAGGCCGACATTTTTGTTTGCAAGAGATTATTTTTTCTTGCTCATCATGATTAATGCGTCGATAGCGCTCAAGCCAACCAATGAATATATGATGCGTGTCACTGTTGAGCCAAAGATAGAACCAACGAGATTGTATTCAAAAAAACCAATCAATCCCCAGTTGATACCACCTATGATCAGCAACCACCATGCTAATTTGTGTAGACCACGAGTTTTCATAGACAGAATAATAAAAAAGATTATGTCACTTTATATCGACCAGTATAAAGTTATTTTCGACAGAACTCCCTATCTCTTTTTATTATATAACTTTTAGCATCTATCGTAAGCCAAGATATGCACAATTTTATACTTCTTTACTGTACATCTTTACTCGCTTTGATGTCATTTAGAATCTTTTGGACTTTCTTGAGACTATCTTCGTCATGGATCGAGATGGCAATCGCGTCTTTACTGATGGCTCGTAATGCAGTCAATTTCTTTTCGATATTGTCAGCCGAGACCATATCGCTTTTTGTTAAAAAAATATATTCCTGTTTCTCGCCAAGCGCTTTGTTGTATGTCGTAAGTTCTTTTTTGATAATCTGATAATCTCGCAACGCATCATCCGATTCCGCGGAGATAAGATGAAACAATATTTCAGTCCGCTCAATATGCTGTAAGAATTTGATACCCAAGCCCTTGCCACCTGATGCGCCTTCGATGAGACCGGGAATATCAGCCAAAATTAGCTCATAATATGCGCCGAGATTTGGTTCAAGTGTCGTAAAAGCATAATTGGCGACTTTGCTTTTAGCATTGGTTAGTTCGTTCAGCAAACTCGACTTGCCAGCATTGGGCAAACCAACCAAACCAACATCAGCCACAAGTTTGAGCTCTAGTCGCAGAATAGCTGTCTCGCCTTTGGTGCCCTCTTCAAATTCTTTTGGACTAGTATTGATCGCCGATCTAAATTTAAAATTCCCTCTACCGCCACGACCACCACGCGCAATCATTACCTGCTCGCCGACTTGGATAATATCCCACGTTTTAGCAGTCAGTGTATGAGTAATGAGCGTACCAATAGGAACTTTTAAAACTATATCCTTGCCACGCGGCCCATCGACAGACTGCCCCTGACCACGACCACCATCTTCAGCATCGGCTTCTTTTTTATTTCGAAATTGCGCAAGCGCGCTCAAGTCCGAACAGCCCTCAAAGATGACATTGCCGCCGTC
>CAYUQA010000079.1:0-8241 GCA_964446135.1 uncultured Candidatus Saccharibacteria bacterium
TTTCTCAACACCGAACGAACTTGTCGCTCATTGAACGACGATGGTACAGTAGACATGAAAGTGGAATAGGTTAATTGGTTGATATATGTTTCGACAACAATATTCTACCAAACCTGTTCCATTTTCTTGTTATGGGCTAAAGCTCTTGGTGTTGACCCATCTATCAATGTTGGCAAAATTGCCAACGATGCCGGACTGATGACACTTGTTTCGTTTTTTGATATGAATGTGACCGAAGAGATAAAAAGACACTATCAAAAATCTGATTGTATCGTCGCAAGTAGTATCTTCACTCATCTTGAGAACCCGCATCAGTTTATCGAGGCGGTTAAGAATCTTATGACCGATGACGGTCAGTTTATTGTAGAGGTTGAGTATATCGGCAACATTTTAGCAGATACGCAATTTGAGCGGTTTTATTTGGATAGAATTTTTTATTATTCTCTGACTTCTTTAACGCGTTTGTTTGCCGAGCACGGAATGGTTATTGTTGATGTGGAAAAAATAGAGCCCCATGGCGGTTCGATTCGGGTGACTGCTCATAACATTGGTTTTGGTTCATCTCCGTCAAAAAATGTCACCGACCTGCTTTTAGAAGAAGAAAAGACGTTGAATCCAGCGACGTTAGAGAAATTTAAAAATGATGTTCACTCGCAGATTACGGCGTTTCGAAACAAACTTCTTGAATACAAACAATCCAATCTCAAAGTTGCGGCCTATAGTGCGCCGGCGCGAGTAGCAACGATCTGTAATTATGGCGGAATAGACTCGTCATTGATTGAGTATATTGTTGATGACAGTCCGCTCAAGCAAAATAAATTTAGCCCAGGAACGCATATCCCGATTGTGCCAAAGAGTTATTTGGAAGACCATAAGCCGGATATTTTGGTCGTCTTTGCCTACGAATATATCGATGACATCCGCGCAAAGACAGGCAATAATTATCGCTACCTTATTCCAATACCGCCACGAGAAGTGTCTCCGACACCAAAGTCTGACACTCAAGAGATAATGACTGAAGCCGAAAGCCGAATTTACATGCCGCCGTTGATTCGTGAGGATGTGCTCAATATCATCAAATCTATTCGAGATGAGGCGAGTGTCTTCGAGGGGAAAACAATTTTAATTTCTGGTGGTGCCGGGTTTTTGGGTAGCTACTTGGTGGCAACATTTTTAATGCTGAACAGAGAAGTATTTCGAAAGCATTGCAAAATTATCATTTTGGATAATTTTATTACCAGTTCCGGAAAAAATGCTTTGATGGATATTGAAGGCGATCCGCATTGTATCTTTATTCAGCATGATGTACGGAATCCGTTGCCTGATATCAATGCCGACTATGTCATTCATGCCGCCGGACTTGCCTCGCCGTATTATTATCGCAAGTCGCCGATCGAGACGATCGAGGTGGCCGTCAATGGCACTCGAAACTTTTTAGAATTTGCGAAACAAAAAAATATAGACGGACTTTTATATTTTAGTTCAAGCGAGATTTATGGTGATCCGGACCCTGCTTTTATTCCGACTCCGGAAACGTATTGGGGCAACGTCTCTGCGGTCGGTCCGCGTGCGTGCTTATGACGAGTCAAAGCGGCTTGGAGAAACATTCTGTGTTACCTATCACCAGCTGTATAATGCTCCGGTAAAAATAGTACGGCCGTTTAATGTGTATGGACCCGGTATGAGAATTAATGATTACAGAGTCGTTCCGACATTTATGATGCGTGGTCTTCGGGGAGAACAACTGCCCATTCACGATAGAGGTGAGCAAACTCGAACCTTTTGTTATATCACGGATGCCATTCAGGGATTCTTGAAAGTTTTGATCAGAGGCAGAGCGGGTGAATCATATAATGTTGGTTCTGATAATGAAGAAATAAATATGGTAGATCTTGCCAATTTGATTAGTGATATCTTGCCAAAACCCGCCGACATACAACTGGTGAGCTACCCAGAATCGTATCCGGCCGGTGAGCCAAGGCGTCGCTGTCCAGACATTACAAAAATAAAAACAGAAGTTGGTTTTTCGCCGGCGGTGAGCCTTCAAACTGGCCTTACTCGAACACTTGCCTGGTATCAGATGGAGCTGATTCATGAACAACAACCTCACGATGCAAAGTCCGAACGTGCTTAATTTTGCGCTCATTGGCGCTGGTAAATTTGGGCGAAACTATATCAGACTGCTTCAAGAAATCGATGGTATTCAATTGAAGACCGTTGTGAGTCAATCTGAACTTGATCCGCAGATCGTTTTGCCTTCGACAACGCTCGTTTGTAAAGATGTTAAAGCAGTACTGGCTGATTCGGCGATTGATTGTGTGGTGATTGCAACACCGCCGGCGACTCATTTTGCAATTGCCAAACAAGCTCTAGAACATCAGAAACATGTCTTCGTTGAGAAACCGATGGTCGTGAGTATCCAAGAGGCCGACGCATTAAAAAAATAGTAGACGATACTGGCCGAACTTTTATGGTTGGTTTTCAATATCTTTTCAATGATTCCATACGCTATCTCAAAAAAGAAATAGAAAACGATTCTTTTGGTACACTTTCTGAATTTAAAGTTGAGCATGTGTTCAGTCCTAAGAGAGCAGACGTAAGTTGTTTTTGGGACGTCGCGCCGCATGCGCTTTCTTTGTTTCAATTCTTTTTTGAGCCGACAATAATTGCCGAGATCAAAGGACATTCACAAAAAATTGAATCAGGCACACAGGATGACTCCGTCGAAGCAACAGTGCGTTTTGATCGCGGGCCACTGCTTTCGATTCATGCCTCTTGGCTTGGAAAAGAAAAAGTGAGGCGTATCGGTTTAATCGGAGAAAAAAAGACTGCCCTACTTGACGAGACAAAATCAGTGAACAAACTTTCGATTATAGAACATGGCCATTCCGTTACGCTCGATATCCATCTGACAGAACCGTTGCGGAATGAATTGGAACATTTTATCCATTGCGTTCGCTCGCGGCAAAAGCCGCTGACCGACATTGTATTTGGTTCGCTCATCACTCGCTGGCTTGAAACAATCTCACATGCCATCACGATGAGTTGACGGAAATCATACCGTATGGTATCTTGATCTCGTTCAATCTACTTTTACAATCTGGGGGTTGAGTATGATAGAAATTCTAGAACGCATTGTGTGGAACTGCGGTAAATTAGTCAAATGTCTCAAAGAATCTGCTCTTGATATAGGAACTTCAGACAAACCAGAAACACTTGGGCAACATTTTTCGACTGATGCTGATCAGGCATCATTGGAACTCGGTATGTCCATGTTTGCCGAAAGTGGCGTTGAAATACCTATCATTGCCGAAGATCTAGAGAATACCGAGCGGATACCAAAAAACTGCATTGTATTTGATGCGCTTGACGGAACGGCGAACTATTTTAATGGTAGTGATTTCTTTTCGGTGACTGCTTGTCAATTCGCTGAAGGGCTACCAGTTTGTGGGGCTACCTATTTTCCCGCGAGCGGCTTACTCATCAATGTGGTTAAAGGACGGGGCTCCGATTTTAAGATTGTTTCAGACGAAGGTCTGGCAAGACGCAGTGCGAAATTTGTAACTATCGAGCATCATGGTTTTATCGATAAATCTCAAATTGGTACTGATGTTGGTTCTTGGACACACCGATCGGGGACGTTTGAGACTATGTTGCGGCCTCTTTCCGAACGGTTCAATATTCTAAGCTCTATGGCGGCGACTGAAGGTATGCGCCAAGTTCTTTTTGGCCAAACGGGCGCTTACTATAACTTTGGTGTTGCCAAAATATGGGATGCGGCCGCTATGGCACTTGCTATTCAAGAAGCAGGCGGTGTTGTTGTTGGTCCAGATGGTGGTCCCGTTGTTTGGGATCATGTACCCTGCGACTGGATCGCCGCGGTAAACCAAAAATTTGCAGATATTATTTTGGAACATAGTTGCAAATTAGGAAAAATAAGGAGGTATTGATGTTCGTTTCACAATTGTGGTTGCATTTTCTACAACGGGTAGCGATACCGTTATGTCGACTGATTTTTGCCGAGCCGATTAAGTTATCGGAATTACAAACGAGGGTTTTCGCAGACCATAAACGCTTGCCAATAACAGAAGCCATTTATGTTTTTCAGGAGACAGTGGAAAACCAATATTCGCCACTTAGGACAGCGGCAGAACTTTGGTCGAAAAAGCTTGTGAAAACAATTCTTGTGTGTGACGGCGAAACAGATCACGGTGCCGCCGGTTTTGAATTCTGTAAGAAATATTTGATGAAGCTCTGTGTGCCCGAAGATGTTATCATGGCTATTCTAATGCCACCAGAGGTAAATGTTAATACACTGTCGGAAGCTCAATATCTTGTTCGTTTTGCTAAGGAACTCGAGTGGTATAATATCTTTATTAGTGGTGTGCCTTTTCATCAGCTTCGGGCGTTTATGATTACCGTCAGTGTCGTATTGCGCGAATACCCAGATCTCAAAGTCTATAGTAAAGTCGGCGAACCACTGAATTGGCAGGAGCATGTACGCCATTCTCAAGGTGTCGTTGAAGGCACGAGGAGTTCTTTGATCGGGATGGAATATCTTGCCATTCTAAGGTATCAAAAGAAGCGTGATATTGTTTCTTGCGAGGAAGTGCTCGCATATCTTGATCGGCGTGATCAAGTTGCTTGCTAAAAACTACACACGACCTGTCCGAACTATTCGGACCGGTCTTTTTATTACCTTGAAAAACATAGTTTTTATGGTATTGTATTAAAATGAATGGTCGCCGAACTATTATTGTAACCGGAAGTAGTGGCTTGGTTGGCTCTCATCTGGTGTCTTATTTTTCTGAACTAGGGTTTCAGGTGAGAGCACTACAGCGCAATCAGCTGGCATCTCATGTTCAAAACGTTCAATATATCCCATTTGATCTTTCCGACGTTCAAGACAATGGTTTCGCCGGTGCTGATTGTCTGGTCCACTGTGCTTATCGGCCAGTGATCTCGAAGCAAGAAAGAGAAGCTGATATTAATTGGGATTTGGAAGGTACGAAAAAAATTGTTGCATTGGCGAGAAAGCATGGCATCAAACTAATTTTTCTATCTACCTTTTCGGCTCATGAGGATGCACAGTCGCATTATGCGCAGAATAAGCTTTTGATAGAACAATTTTTTGATACGCAACGAGATCTAATTCTTCGATTGGGTATTGTCATCGGCATCGGTGGCGGGCTGATTGGTAGGATTGCGTTGAGCCTCAAAAAACACCGAATCATTCCATTGATCGGTGGCGGACATCAACGCACGCAAACCATTGCCGTTGACGATCTCTGTCGGATTATTGACGTTGGGATTACAAAAAATATTTCTGGCCTTTTCAAGGTATCTCACCCTACTACGCTGTGTGTACGAGAACTTTATAAAAAAGTAGCCGATCGTATCGGCGCAAGATGTTTCTTTATCTCGGTGCCTTCTGGTATCGTTTTCCAAATTGTTTCTGTTGCAGAGCGTCTTGGATTAAAGTTGCCGTTTACGTCGCAAAATATTTTAGGGTTACAGGATCTCAAAACATTTGATACGCGTGCTGACTTGAATGTATTTGGTCTGGAACTTAAGGATTGCCAATCGGCATTGAACGCCATAACATTTTTTCCAGATGAGACTTCAATCACTCGTTAAAACTCATTATCTCGCAATTATTCTGGCTGTTGTTGTCGGGTTAATTTCTGTCGCACCACAAGTATATGTTTTGCGAGACCAGCAGTATAGCGGTATCCAAATATTCGGCACTGATGCCGAATATTTTTATGTTGGCAGAATAAATAGGGCATTATATGAGAGTTATTCTGGTGGGCTATTTCCAAATGATCCGGGAAAAAGTTTTTATATGACGCCCAAGCTTGCCGAACGTTTTCTGGCTTTTGTTGCATATATTTCCCACGCTAGTGTTATAACCGTCAATGTTATTTTAAAATTTCTCGGGCCGGTTGTTTTATTTCTCATCCTCTATGGCTGGATTTTCGAAATGTTTTCTTCAAAAAAAATTGCTTTGATCGCACCGCTTTTTGTGATGATGGGGCTCAATCTGTTTGATTATCAGTATATTCTTCGCTTTGCGTATCTTCGTACCAATGTCGATAGTTTTTTAACCTACACACGGCCGATCAGTCCGCTCATCAGCTCGATTTTCTTATTTCTCGGTCTTTGGTTGATGTATCGGCTCACGAACACAGAAACTAGATTTCGCAATGCTGTTGCGTTAGGAATTGTAGTCGGATTATCACTCTATATATACGTATTTACTTGGACGTTTTTGAGCGTTGTGAGTGCTTTGTATTTTTTGCATTTCTTAATCATTAAACACAAGCAAAAAATGAAATACTTTTTTGTGGTGCTGATTGCAAACGCGATAATAGTACTGCCATTTATTGTAAACTATTTAAAGGCGAGATTAGATCCTGACTATATCTATTCTGTTGCTCGAAATGGTGTTGTTCATAGTTATACGCCAATTTTTGGCATATGGATTTTTCTAGGTTTGTTGCTCATTGTGTTACTTTGGCCAAAGAAAGAATGTGCACGAGGAAAAGTTTTTTTCATGTATCTTTTTGTTTCGTTAGGTATTGTGATCAATCATCAGGTCATAACGGGTATAACATTGCAACCTGGCCATTATCACTGGTTTTATACAAAGCCTCTGATTGCGATACTGATAAGTTTTTTGGGTTTGTATTGGTTAGATAAAATTGTGACCAATAAAAATTGGCAGCGAGCCGTGTATGTGTGTTTGGCGATTTTATTTTTTATCAACGGCACGCTCATCCAAGCCAATTCTTATTCTGCTAGCTATCTGAAGTATCAAAGCTACCAACGATATGCTTCTCTGCTATCCTTTCTTGATAGGAACTATGAGGAAGAAAAAAACGTTTGGGCAAATATGGATCTCTCCTATCTTGTAATATCCTATACTCGCCATAACGCGCCGTTGGCGCTTGATAATTATATTGAAAGCGAAGAACATTTTAGCAATGTGTTTTTTCTGGGATATCGCTTGCGAGGAATTTCAGCTAAGAAGTTTGCCGATGAGGTACAGAATAATAAAGACAATACTATGAATGCGATTTTTGGAATCGGCTATCGAGATGGCCTGAAAGATGAACAGGTTACCAATACCGAATTAGCAAAACTTATTAGCGGTTACGACGCTTTCCTTAAAATTCCGCTTGAACAGGTTTTAAAGAATAACAGAATTGATATGATTGTTGAGGATAGAAATAATGATAATTTCCATCTTGATACTATGAAATTTTTGAAGCAGTATAGTATAGGAGACGGCCTGTATGTTTATGAGCTCAAGCAATAACATGTCGCCCGTTCAGAACACATCAGTCGTCGAGATAACGCAGAATAAGCCAGAACTTTCGGTGGTCGTTTTGTGTTATAAAAGTGGGAACATGATCGTGCCTTTTTTAGAGCAAATGGAGCGAGAGCTTAAAGAAGGCGGTATTCACGACTACGAGCTGGTGTTGGTTGGTAATTATTTTCCAAATTCAGGTGATACTACACCGGCGATTATCAGAAAGTTAGCAGACAATAATCCCCAAATCAGAGCTATTACCTTGGAGAAAAAAGGTATGATGGGCTGGGACGTGCGATCGGGTTTGGCAGCAGCTCGGGGTCACCACATTGTCTTGATTGATGGCGACGGGCAGATGCCGACGCGTGATGTTGTGCGACTGTATCGAGTTATGCGCGGCGGCGAGTTTGATCTGGTAAAAACATTCCGGAAGGAGCGCATGGATGGGACGTATCGCAAACTCATTTCTGCATGGTATAACATACTATTCCGTATTCTTTTCCCAAAAACATATTTTCGAGACGTCAACTCAAAACCCAAAATTATGACTCGAGCGGCATATGAGAAAATGAAACTTGTCTCAGACGGCTGGTTCATTGATGCCGAAATGATGCTTGAGTCGATGCGCCACGACTTAAGTGTCGGCGAGCTGGCAACCGTTTTTCATAAAAATGAATGGCGCGGGAGTTTTGTAAAATTTTGGACGATTTTTGAATTCATATCAAATCTGGTCCGCTATCGCATTAAACATTGGTTTCAATAATATGAGTAAACTTTCTATCATTATTCCCTGCTATAACGAAGAAAAAACCATTCGCGAAATTATCGCCAAGGTTCAGGCGGTGGAGTTGCCTGGTATGACAAAAGAAATCATTGCCGTAGATGATGGGTCAACCGATCGTACTCGCGATATTTTAATGAATACC
>CAYUQA010000080.1:0-3842 GCA_964446135.1 uncultured Candidatus Saccharibacteria bacterium
GCAATCTTGTCCGAATACCAATAGCTCACGACATTCATCAGTAAGCTCACAAATACTGCGATATACAGAATACTCGGTGACTGAAAAATTTGTGCAAACAAAAAACCGATGGCAATAACGCCAATGAAAAACAACGTCATCAAGAAAATTGTCTTACGCACGTTCCGATCACGATGCGTGTAGAGATTGGCGGACATACATTAAAAACTGACCTTAACCGGTTCGCGTTCGGTAACTGATTCGAGCTCAAAGAATGATTCTCTGGTAAAACCGAACATCGAAGCAAAAATATTGCTCGGGAAGGTTTCGATTTTGGTATTGAGCTCAAGAACGTTTGAGTTGTAGAAACGGCGGGCCGCTTGGATTTTGTTTTCAGTATCAGACAGTTCGTCCTGTAATTTGGCAAAATTTTCCGAGGCACGTAGATTTGGATAAGCCTCGGCGAGAGCAAATAAGTTTTTCAAAGCACCGGAGAGCATATTTTCTGCTTGGCCATGTTCGGCAACACTGTGCGCACCCATAGCCGTCGAGCGGGCTTTAATAACATTTTCGAGCACCTCTTTTTCATGCTTCGCATATCCTTTGACTGTTTCAACAAAATTCGGAATCAGATCATAGCGACGTTTGAGTTGTACATCGATGTCAGACCAAGCTTCTTTGGTACGATTACGCGCTCGAACAAGCGCATTGTAAAGACCCGCGACGATGACTAAAAGAAGAGCTATAACTCCTATCAAAAGAAAGGTTGTATTCATACCGCTACCATACCACAAAAATCAATTTTTGCCAATATATTAGCTCTGTTTAAAAATAGCCCGTTCGCGACGGTATATGAGACCGAGGGAAAAAAGTGCTGTCGAGGTACCGGCAGAGAAAAGACAATAGATACAGAGCGCTTTGATGACAAAAAATTGCACACTAATAAAATAAGCTGAAGCGATCAAGCCAAAGACAGCGAACCACGCGAGCATGGCTAAGATATTTTCTTTTTTGCTATCAAAATAGGCGACAGAACCAAGAACAAAAACAAGGTAGTATATCGCGCCCAACAGCGCGACCGAGACGCCGCCAATGGTGGCATAGGTACTGGTCGTCACTTGCTCACAACCATCAAATACCGAGCATGGCGGAATCGTATGTGTGTAGAATTTGATCGCCAGATATGAGGCATCGATAAAACCTACAAGAGCGACAATCAAGAAGGCGATAGCAATACTATTGATTTTCAGCCAAGGCATTTGTGACATTTTTTTTGAATTCATCATAGCTACTTACGGACGGCATTTGCTTGCCGTTAATGAAAAAGGTCGGTGTCGCATTGAGTCGCATCTGCACACCACTGGTATAGTCAGCATTGACCGCCTCGGCCACAGCCGAACTTTTTATATCCGTCTGAAATTGTGCGACGTTGAGTTTGAGTTGAGTTGCATATTTTACAAATGTTGGCACTGGATCTTTTTGGTCCGCCCACTCTTTTTGGTTTTCAAAAAGCAGATCGTGCATCTCCCAGAACTTACCCTGGATACCAGCTGACTCAGCCGCCTTGCCCGCAATTTCAGCATTTGGATGGATTTGATATAAAGGAAAATGACGATAGATAAAACGTACATCTGAGCCGGTTTCTTTGAGGAGTTGTTGAATTAGTGGATGAAAAGCGCCACAAGCCGGACATTGAAAATCGCTATACTCAACCAAAGTGACTTTGGCATTTTTGTCACCTAGCGACCAGTCCTGATCCGATACCGGTACGCTCAAAGTAACGCCGCCGGTCGTTGATGGCACACTTCTGACTGCTTTATACAAAACAAAGGTCAAACCAACCAATGCGACCACGACAATACTCCACATCGTGGCACGGCGAACTGATTTCATACGTCCATGTTGTTTGCGTTCGTGTTCTACTTCATTGCGACGCATTTCACGACGCTCACGCTTTGATAGCTGTGACTCCTGTTCTGATTGTTCGTGTGTTTGAATATCCATACAATTATCGAATAATAATAAAATAATAAATCCAAGCGATATCAAGAATGATAAAGGTGATTAAAACATTATAACCGCCGGAAGACAAGATCGAGAGATTTAACAACAGGCCGATAATGGCTAGTGACGACCAGATTATCTTGAGTATTAAAAATGTTCTATAGCTCTCAATACCACGTCGTAGCGTGATCAGAGAGGTCGTGCCGATCGCCAACATCGCTGATGCCAGTAATCGCACCGCGACGGGATCAATCGAAAGACTCGTATATCTATTAAACATCGCCGGCCAGATAAAAATCGGCGTTGCCGTTATGGCATCAATTAAAAAATGAATAACAAACCATATACGCAATGATCGAGGAACAGTTTGCATAGATACCATAATTTTAATCTATTTTCAAAAAAAAATAAACCGACGGAGAATCTGTCGGTTTTCACCACATGGGCTTTTTATAGCAGTTCGAGTCTCTCTTTTATTGCGGGAATGGCATTGCTGATTTGTGCGCGTAATGTATCGATTGTATTATTATTACTAACCGATCGCACGATATCTTCGAAAGACGATGGATCAAATTTTGTCCAATAACCTCGCTGGCCTTCGATACCTGCCAACATCTTTTCTGTCGTGTTTACCCGAAAATCTTCAAAATTAGAAACCCATGTAGGATCTTCATACTTCAACCGCTCACGCTCCTTGGCAATATCGACGTCAGTAGATACATAGATGTAGCAAAGTTTCGTTTTGAGATCACCACATATCTTCGCGTATACTTCTTGTGACTCCCCATGTGTGGAGCTAACCGCATCTAAAATGACACCAAGTCCTTCATCTAGTAATTGACGTGTCATACCTCTCATGATTTCAGCAACATTCCGACCCCAGCTAAACTTATAATCATCTTTTTGATTTTTATTTTCAAGATCGATCAGATAACGTGCTGAATTGCTTTGTATATGAACAAAACCGGACAGTTGATCACATAATTCACGCGCGAAAGTAGTTCTGCCTGAACCACTTCCGCCGACAACGATAACCAAACCCAAGGGACGCAGCACCTCTTGTTTAAATCTATTAATCAACGCTGAACGTAATGACGGTGGTAAATGTTTATTTGGACCTTTATCATTCATATCTATGATCTCCCATGCGAAAAAAGTAAAATTTAAACCTAAATATATTATCTAGTATATATAGTGAAAAGTCAAACTTTGGGACCCCGTTAGAAATAACGAGAGCCAGATTGTCGCAGAATTAAAATTTGGAACCAATTAAAATCAACTATGACCAACGGTATAATTTCTAATGGGGTGGACCCGGGGGAATTCGGCCATGCGCTCAGTTCGCCGGCCGCTCACCTCGCTTTGGCTCTGCGCCTAGCGGATTCGACTTGTGTCGAACCATCGCTCCGGCGTTCGAATTCCAACATAAAATCACGCAGGTGATTTTATGTGGACCCGGGGGAATTCGAATCCCCGACCTCTGCAATGCGAAGGCAGCGCTCTACAAACTGAGCTACGGGCCCATCTATACTTTCAAAACCAACATAACATTATTCTGCCAGCTGACCTGCCTGCCGGCAGGCAGGGCTACGGGCCCAATATCTTAATAATCTAACGACAACGATCTTGTCCGATCGATATCGGACGGCTCTACCTGCTTAACATCAGGCCACGGGCCCGTTTGTACTCACAATATACTTGCATTTTTGTAAAAAATCCAGTATTTTTTGAATATTAATTTTTCAACACTATGACTCATGGAACATTTGCGACTGCGCTGAATTGCATTGATGGTCGGGCACAATTAGCCGTCAACGAATGGATGCGGCAAAAATACGACGTTGATTTTGTAGACACTA
>CAYUQA010000081.1:0-4293 GCA_964446135.1 uncultured Candidatus Saccharibacteria bacterium
AAAAAAATAAAAGAGGTAGTTTCCTACCTCTTTTATCATACCACGGATATGCTACTAGCTCAAATTATCGAGCTTTGCATACATTGATTGCCGCATCAGTAATCGGTCCGTAATAACTCGTGACACCTGCTTTGAAGATACCTTTATCCTTTAGGCATTGCTGGAGTAAACCGACACCGGCACCACGAATTCCAATCCTATTTGTGACTACATTGAGATCGCAACCGCAACCACCCGTCGCGGCTGGCGGCTTAGATCCTGACATCATAGCATCATTACTCGATCCATATGGATTATGATCATATCCCTGCCACGGTAAGGCAATGTAAGGGAATGAGCTACGAAATGCTTGATCATTACGATCAACGCCATCACCCAATTGACTAGCAAGTGCATCAGGTGTGAAATTTGGGTGGAATAACTTATAAACCACACCAGCAACCGCCTGCAATGCGATATCAGTAACATCATCTCCTAAACGTCGGCCGTTTGGAAATCCTTGATTGTCGCCACCCACTACACCCATACGATTTGGATTGGCAGTTGGTTTGATAGCAGTATTCAAGCGCAATTCTTCAGATGGCTTAACACCGGCTGGCTGATTTAAACCAGAGATACCGGTTAAAAAGATTGCAACCAAATCATCACGTCCATTAGCATCACCAAACGGTGCTTGCGGTGGAACCTTTATGTTATAGATTGCTTTGAATAATTTACCAAGCTCGGGATCAGTAACATAATTCGCAAATTGACCGTCATCGGCTGGCTTTGAAGAATTGAATTTATCTTTCTGGCCGCGCGGAATCACGACTTCATTGACTAACGGTTGACCAAGACGACTCACCTGTACCCAATCGCCTGTTGATGTATGAGTACCATCTGCATTGATTACGCGAGTCTGACGTCTTGAGGCTGTTGTCCAACTTCCGATAATTTCACTACCCGCAGTAAGTTGACTAATCGGAACTTGCAAGGCAATTGTTTGGACATTGAAATGCGAAACACCGTCAACGCCACCACCTTTGTTACCTGGCAATTTTCGAATGGTTAATAAATCAAAAATTGAGCCGAGGTCAACAAAGAATGCATCATCAGTTGAACCAGCAAATGTGGTCACTCCACCAACCTGACGAATAGCTGCGTTTGAAAGCGCGGCATAATTAGGAGTTGACTTTGGACCAATGTTGACTGGAGGTACTGGGATGTCTGTACCAAGCACGGTTGATTGACCACCCTGCACACGAGTCAAGGTATACGTCTGACGGACATTCCAATTTGGATCGGTCAATGAATTGATCGGTCCAACGTTATACAAAAACGTATTTGGATTTTGTATGGTCGTCTTGAACTCGTAGTTATAGACGACATCCGGAATCGCATCACCGTTATTGTCTACATTAATCGAATACAGAACATTATCACCGAAAGGATAAAAGTTCGGAGCACCGTTCGGTGAACCAAACGGATAATATGACGCGATAAACGTCACCGTATCTGGCTTATCTGGACTAACAAACGAATAAAAGTCAGTCGAGTCGGCCTGTGGATCGCTACTAATCAGGGGGGCTTCTCTATGCGATGCTCCTTGTGCCGTAAACACAAAATTGACCATACTCATGGCTGCTATCAAGCACATGGCAACGAAACCGGCAACTTTTCTATTATGAACCATAAAAAAATAAATTCGAGATATCTAGGTTATCGATTAAGATCACCTAGATATCTTAGTTAAACAAACACCCAAGGACTGCCCATCTGGGTAACGACCTGGCAAACACCAACACCTTTATTGGACAATGCCTCATCCTTAAAACGATATGCTTAGTATTATAAGAGACTGTCCAAATAACACAAGTGAAAACTAATCCACAGACTCGCTATCTAAAAAAGACGAACCATCGAAAGCATTCTGGCTTTTGTATTTGCGCCCTCGGAGAATGTACATCGCCTACAAGTCGAGCTGTCTCCCGCCAGCTCGCTCGCAGGCCGCCCCTCGCGGCATTTCTCACCATATGTTCGAAATGCAACGCTACGGTCTTCGATTCCCTCACGCGAGTGAAGCAGTTCACTCGCTCTCGGGCGCAAATACAAAAGACGTTGCTTTTGTATTTGCGCCCTCGGAGGGAATCGAACCCCCAATAGCGGCTTAGAAGTCCGCAGTTATATCCATTTAACTACGAGGGCAATTTTACTTTATCCTAGCCGATTTCTAGCAAAAAAGAAAGGTTTATTTAATTAAACTTTTAACGGCGTCGGCGTATTGTTTGATCATTTTAGTGCGTTCAAATTGGCTGGCGATTTTAATACCGGATTTTGAGAATTTTTCCTGAAGTTTTGTATCATTGAGCAGTCGTGACATCGTAGCGGCCATATTCAAAGAATTCCAATCAGTAAAGAACCCCGACTCAACGTCTTTGATAAGATCGAGCGTCAAACCAACTCTGGTTGTAATAACCGGTACGCCGCACAGCATCGCTTCAAAAACAACACGGGGTCCGCCTTCATTGAATGATGGGTTAATAAAGATCCGGGCGCTCCGGTAAGTTTTAGCAATATCTTCGAGTGTCGGCAACCAGCCGGCGAAAGTAATATTTTTTTGCAGCTGGTGCACTCGTACAAATTCTTCGACGTCCTGTTTTAGTGAACCGTTGCCGGCAATCAGCAGTGAAACATCGGGGTTTTTTTCACGCATCAAAGCAATCGCTTTGATTAAATTCATAATACCCTTGTTTTTTTCCAAACGCGCCACAAAAATAAAATCGTATTTTTTCTCTTGCGATGGATCGGGTTTAAAGATATCGGTATTAAGATAGAGCGATGAGATAATTTTTATTTTTGAAGCCGGCACGCCAAACTTTTCCAAGAGCACCTTCATAGAATGATTGACAACACGCACTGTATGAGCTCGGCGGGCATCAAGCGACAAAAATAGTTTTGAAAAAATATAATACACTCGTTCTTTCAAACTACCAGCGCGAGGATAGCCGGGGACGTGATGAATTTCCAAAAGATAAGGAATGCCGGTTAGCCGCGACAATTGCGCAGCACCAAGACCATTATAAAACGGCGGGTATTCCTGCACGGTCATAACGTCGATCTCATGTTCGCGCGCCAATTGAGCACCAAAACGCGCCAACCAGCGCCAGTGCAACCAAAGCGGCATTGATGAACTATGCACAAAAACATTATCAAAAGGTTGAGTGGAATGTTGTCGACTAAATTTCCAGCGATTGCCGGGACAAAGCACATCAATCCGATCCCAGTAGTTTCGGAATTCGTCAAGCGTGTTGTACAGCGCACTCTTACGGCCGCGTATCATTTCGCGGTCGCTGGTAATCATCAGGAGTTTATTCATATTTCAATGAATGAGAACCAAAAAGCAAATGTTTCTAAGATACATCATGCCAATATGATAAAAGGTTGTCATGTAATAATAATTTTCTTTTAGAACGGCGGTTCAATAATCCAGTTGGAAGGAATAACACAAAGAAAATGATCGTTAACAATATTCGCAATACCGTGAAACCAATAACAGTACCGACAGTCATTAATGGGAAATATATAACCTTAAGCAAAGACGTCTTAAAAAGAGAGATTGCGGCGACAACAACACTTATGCCTAAAAAATATAATGCGAGATCAAATTGAGCCCAAATACCATAGACAACAATAATGAGACTAAGAATCAAACCAAAATTCCTCAAGTCAAGCAAGCTTGGTTTAATAGCCTGTAAATCAGACAGGAGCTGTCGAAAGATTGGCCGAAACATTGATTTACCCTATCATAAAATATACACTAGAGCAAAGTTTTATGAGCACTACGGGCAAACATATTTTGGGCATATCTTGTTTCTATCATGATAGTGCGGCATGTTTGATTACGGATGGCAATATTGTTGCGGCCGCGCAAGAAGAAAGATTTTCTCGCAAACGACATGACGAAAGCTTTCCGATCGAGGCAATTAAATACTGCTTTCAGGAGGGCGGAGTTTTTATTGATGACGTGGATATCATCGCATTCTATGATAGTCCATTTTTAAAATTTGAGCGTCTGCTTGAAACGTATACGAGCTTCGCGCCCAGAGGAATAAGCTCTTTCTTACATGCTCTGCCAGCATGGCTCACTGAAAAATTTTGGGTTGAGCAAATTAGCGACCCATCTCAAGAATGTGGAACAGGCTGTAGTGATTGTAGCAAGAAATCCAAAGGATTTCTTGCTTGTTCCCGTATGTTAAATCGCCAGGTTAATTCTGCAATGTAATCGGTGGCATATCGCTTGGTACAATGATGATA
>CAYUQA010000082.1:0-2666 GCA_964446135.1 uncultured Candidatus Saccharibacteria bacterium
TCATTTCGTTTGAGTCCGATTATTATTATCCTTATTGTCTTGATAGTTGCTGTAGGTGGATTTGCTATTTGGTATTTCTTTGTTCAAAACAGAACGCCAGCACCGACGCCGACACCGATCCCTACAGAGACGCCAGCACCGACGCCGACACCGATCTCGCTTGATAGAGTTTATGGCTCTCCTGATATCAAAAATATCGCCAAATCCGGTACTTTTACTACAGTCTTTAAAAATGCCTTCGCGAATGAGTCGATCAATAACGCTGAGATATCTGCTTTCTATGTCTATGATGAAAACAACGTTCCATATACATTTGGTCAGTTCCTATTGCGTATCGCGCCAAACAACAACGTCATAGCGATCAACGAAGATCTCTTTAGCGGCCGAACATGGATTATGGGCATATATGGCCAAGCAAAA
Source organism: uncultured Candidatus Saccharibacteria bacterium (assembly GCA_964446135.1). Lineage (GTDB taxonomy): Bacteria > Patescibacteriota > Minisyncoccia > 2-02-FULL-40-12 > IGHO2-01-FULL-4-A > CAYUQA01. The sequence continues at coordinate 421 of CAYUQA010000082.1, forward strand.
GACGCAAGCCAAGTCGTCACTGAAACACCAAATCCAAACATAACCAAGAGATATTTCTTAGCAGTCGAGTTCTCCAATCTCGATCAAACGAATGCCTTTATAAATAGCTTCGAGCCATCAATGCCAAAAGATCTCGCTCCATTCTTTGGCTACAAAACACCAACAGCCAAACAAAACGTCACCTTTGTTCAAGATTTTTACAACGGCGTACCGTTCCGCTATGTTCAACTACCGGATAGCGACAATGGCATCGCCTACGCTTTTGTTGATCGCTTCTTGGTCATCGCATCATCTCGTGATTCATTTAGAGCGCTTATTGACCGATTACTCACTCCATAATACATTCTGACTATGAGTCAGAAGCCAGCTACAATTTTTATAAAAGACTCCAACACCATGGAGTCTTTTATAATTTCATCTTCGATCGATCTCATTATCACTGGACCACCATATTGGAACGAGATTGTCTACTCTCAAGATAAAGATCAATTAAGCACCACCGCATCATACGACATTTTTTTGAATCAAATGCAAAATATTTGGCGACAATGTGCCTTGGCCTTAAAACCGGGCTCTATTCTGGCCTTCTGGTCTCATGATTTAATCCGCGATGGTATCTACACTCCGCTTCATAATGACTTAGAGCGATCCGCCTCGGTATCGCTTGATCACAAGATGACTGTAGTTTGGGATCGTTACCTACACAAAATGGTATCAACAAAAATATCTAACAACACAACAAGTCGCCTACAATATATCTCTATATTTCAAAAACGATCTGATTATCCAAAACCGAAACTTACTGAAAAAATTGCTAATTTTTATTGGCATCCAATCTGGCGATATAAAACAACACCTAGTATATTCGGTTCAAAATTACTTTTTAAAATTATTTTTGCTATTAAAAAAAGACTGCCATATGCAAAATCACATACCTCATCATCTTTTAAACGTTTTTTAAAAGATGATTATGTTTTTGATTCCTACGCCAGCGAATGTCCGCCCGAAATTGCAGAACTACTGATAAATAATTTCTCTGAACCCGGCGACACTGTACTTGATCCATTTACCGGCTCTGGCACCAGCATCGCCGTAGCACTTAGCGCTGGACGTCGAGCCATTGGGATAGAGATCAATAACGCCGCTGTACCGACTATTATCAAAAAAGTAGGCTCTGAAAACGTTGAATTTTAAGGCAAATATTAACTTATTTGACTTTTTGAAATAGTGTGTTTGACTTATCAACATCAAAATCTTGATTCATATGCCTTGACTGATATACTTAAGTTAGTTCTTTAATCAGCTTGCGCTCTAGTCCTCATACTCCATCGTTTGGAGGGACCGGAGACAACAAGCACATAGTTAGTATTAGTCTTCTTACACTTCACTTGAGAGCTGTCCGGGCATCCGCCCAAAAGTCACACTGTATAGGCGCTTTGGTGCCTTAAAGCTCTCCGTTTCTATCAAGACCCTCCTGGAGAATACATTCTTCAGCATAGAGTGCGCTCTCCAGGAGGGTCTTTTTTCTTTAAAAACAAAACGTAAATAATGCATAATAACAACTGATTCGAAAATCATCTCGGAGAGAAATCAAAAAACCGTTATTGATTTTTTTACGTCCTAAATGTAGAATTGATATATATGACTACTGAAGAACTAAAAAAATTAGAAACGGAATTGATCGAAAAACGCAATCAGATTTTATCTGATCTAAAAAATATTGCTCGAGAGAACCCATTGATCAAGGGTGATTTTCAAGCAAACATTAAACCATCAGAGCATTCGGATTCCTATGACGAGAAAGCAAACAAAGTCACAGAATATGAGACTGATCACGCAATCGAACAAAATCTCGAGTCACAACTCGAAGAAATAAACCATACGCTCAATCAAATAAAAGCCGGATCATATGGAAAATGCACCAATTGTCATAATGATATCCCGCCACAACGACTCAAAGTTATGCCTACAGCAATGAGTTGTGTAGCATGCGCTCCCAAAGCAAAAGCACTCTGATAACACAGAGTGCTTTTGACTTTTAGTCTATTTTCTCGTTGACTAAAGTAATGTCACGATCAACTGCTGTTTGTGTTTTCTCTTCAGCAATTCAAGGCCTCCATGCTCTGCCTATAGAAGTAGAGGTTGACTCAACAGCCGGTTTGCCGATTTTTAATATCGTCGGCTTGCCGGATAAAGCCGTTGAAGAATCAAAAGATCGCATTGCATCAGCCATTAAAAACAGTGGG
>CAYUQA010000083.1:0-2184 GCA_964446135.1 uncultured Candidatus Saccharibacteria bacterium
ATCTGGAGTTTAAAATCTTTAGATCTTGATATAATCCCCGTTAATTAACACTGGGGATTTTAATTTGACAAAAATGAAAACTATTTTTGGGACCTACGCCATTCTTCAATCTTGGCATGATCCCCTGAAAGTAAGACTTTCGGGGTTTTTCTTTTTTTGCCAGCGATTTCGATAACTTCGGGACGTGTGTATTGTGGATGATCAGCCTTAGTCGCCGAATCTTCTTTGGCAATAAAACCGGGCACCATGCGAGCAACCGCTTCGATCACAACCATCGCGGCTACTTCGCCGCCATTGAGCACGTAGTCTCCGATCGAGAGCGTCTCATCGGCGATATATTTGGCTACACGTTCATCGATGCCTTCATAGCGGCCGCATATAAAAATAAGCTGGTCATATTTAGACAATCGCTTGGCCGCTTTTTGATCGAATTTTTCGCCGCGTGGCGAAAATAAAATCACCCTTTGTTTTGTCTGCTTTTTATCTGATTTGTTATTCTTTATCCCAGACTCTAAAAGGCTGCTCACGGCCTTTTGTATCGGCTCAACTTTCATGACCATACCGACCCCGCCACCGAAAGGTTTGTCGTCCACCCGCCCGAACGACTTTCGTCCTTCAGTCGGGCGGGCCTTTTTGTGCGGATCATCAGTCCAGTCGCGTAAATTATGCAAACCTATTTTAAAGATATCTTTTGCTTGCGCTCGGGCAATCAAAGACTCGGATACAAATCCTTGAAAAATCTCGGGAAAAATTGTGATGACATCGAATTGCATAATTTCAGACAAATAAAACCCCTTGGTTCAGGGGTTTTATGTTAATAATTTTTAAATTGAGCCCCGCGTCGCCTTCGCTCGCGGGATAATTATTTGCACCGTACTCACTTCATTGCGTGCGGGCAAATAACAATTACACTCCGAGATCACTCATGGCTTCGTCGAAGTTGCGGCCCTGTTCATTGTCTGATGGACGGCGGTTACTGCCTTCCGGTTCGATGATACGTAGGTTGACACGAGCATTGTTGCGAATACCGACGATGCGTGCCAGCGTGCGAATGGCTTTGGCTGTGGAGCCAGCACGACCGATCAAGAGACCCATATCTTCCGGATCTACTTTGACCTCAATCAATACACCCATCTCATCAACTTTGCGTGTCACTTCGACATCGTCTGGTTTGTTTACAATCTGCTTGACCATATATTCCACAAAATCTCTGTCTGCGTAAGTCGTCATGCTACCTTGCAGTCAAATGATTCTCTTATGGTCATGCTTCATGACCATAAAGATTCTCTTGGCCTGCTATCAATACTATATATCAACACTCTCAATAGCCTAGGAACACCCAAACTAACGAACTAATCTTATTATAACATTTTTTTAAAATGGGTCAAAGAAAAAACTAGGCCGTTGGTACTGGTGCCTCGACTTGCTTTTTGCCCCGAGTAATCTCGATTTTTTTGTAGTCGCCTTCGAGAAGTTTGTGCTGAACGAGGAGGTTATTCACTGTCGGTGACATAGTCACGCCTTGAGTCAGCCAATGCTGAACCCGATCGCTTTTTATATTGATTACTTTTTTGTGCGGATCGTATGATCCGAGCAGTTCATGATATTTACCCTGCGCCGCCTGTGTATGCTCTGTCACAACCAAACGAAAATAGGCTTGCTTTTTCTTGCCGATACGTTGAAATCGAATCTTTAACATTGGGGACATAATACCACGCTATTAAAATGATTGCAAGATTAAAAAAGCGGGCTAAGCCCGCATAAGCATAATTAAAACTAGTGCTCGGTGCCGAACCATCTTCTACTCAATATGGGAGCATGGTGGATTGTTTTGAGAAATATTAGCACAGATATAACACAGCAACATATTGATAATCCTAGAAGACCCAGAATTATACCGACGGTTTCCCCGTCTCGAACTGTCGCCTCCATTGTGATTTCGAGCGGTACTATGATTAATGCGGTACAAAAAATTACAATAGTAATAAAAACGGCGACAAATATAATATAGCAAAGATAGAGAAAAAGCACTCTTATTCTTTCATTCATAGGTCACCTCCTTCTGACTGACAAATATCAAGATACCAGTATATTAAACAACAACTGTTAGAAAAAGCGAGCTAGGCGCTCGCAGAAAATCATGTATCCAAGAATTAATAAGCTGGACTAACACTTTTTATTTTT